>NZ_JAHBAY010000016.1 GCF_018499875.1 Kineosporia corallincola
CCGTCACACGTGATCACCAATGCCGGCAACTGCCCCCGGTACGCCCACACCCGCCCGCGCGACCACCAGAAAATCTTGCCGCTGACGGTGACAGGCCGCCAGGGCGTCCATGAGCTCGTCGTCCAAAACCGCCGTGGCCAGGCACAGATCGACGACACGATGCTCGGCCTCGTGCATCGCCACCGCCGCCGCGATCACCTCGGCCGGCGCCAGAAGACGCAGACGGGTGATGCAGTCCAGCTGCTCCTGATGAGCCTTGGCGATCTGTTCGGTGAGCGGTTCGATCAACGCGTCACCAGGCGGTGCGGCCCTGGCCGCGCGCAGCCGCCGGGCAGCGGCGGTTCGCGAGAAACCGCTGCTCCAGACTGGTGGGGTCACCCGTCGAGCGAGAACTCGCTCTGCTCGCCCCCGGGTACCACCCGGGTCGGAGGTGCGGGCAGGTGCTGTTCCGGTGCGACGGCCTGCCAGCGCATGGCATACCGGTCGTGCCGCACCACACCCTCGCGAGCGAGCTGGTGCAGCGAACGGCTCACCTGGTCGCCGATCACCAGCACCTCCCAGGAGGAACGGACGTCGGCCGGGAGCTCGTCCCACAGCCGCACGCGGATCTCCCGCAGCGTCATTCCGGCCGGGTTCGTGGCGAGACAGGCCAGGACCCAGGTGTCGGTTCTGGCGCTGAGCTGGTTGTGGTCCATCGGGACCATCACACCACACGCGGCGCCGATCGGGAGGATTCGGCCGCGCAGGAACTCGGAGGCCGGGCCGGTGTGAGGTGGGCTACGTTGAGTGTGAGTGACAACGACGAGGAGCTCCGGCATGGCCAAGCAGTTTCCCGAAATCATCCCCAGGCTTCAGCGGTTCATCGAGAAGCAGCAGATGTTCTTCGTGGCGACCGCGGCCCGCGACGGGCGGGTCAACGTCTCGCCCAAGGGCCTCGACAGCCTGCGGGTGCTGGGGCCCGGTCGGGTGGTCTGGCTGAACGGCACCGGCAGTGGTAACGAGACCGCCGCGCACCTGCTGGACTCGCCACGCATGACGATCATGTTCTGCTCGTTCGCGCGCGAGCCCCTGATCCTGCGGCTGTACGGCACGGCCCGCGCGGTGCACGAGGGCGATGCGGAGTGGGACGAACTGCTGGCCCTGTTCCCGCCGATGCTGGGGTCCCGCAACATCTACCTGCTCGACATCGACCTGGTGCAGACGTCGTGCGGTTTCGGTGTGCCGGAGTTCGAGTTCACCGGCCAGCGGGAGCTCATGCACACGTGGGCGCAGAAGAAGGGCGCGCACGGGCTGCGGGCCTATCACGAGGAGAAGAACCTGAGCAGCATCGACGGATTCCCGACCGGGTTGCCGTTGCCCGACGCCGACGCCGACGCCGACGCCGAGGCCGAAACGGCCTGAGACACCGTTCCTTTCGGTACCGTTCACCCGGCGGAGGCGAACCTGCCCACCGGCCGGTGTGGCCGGGCGGTGACCGAACCCGGCTTCCTGAAAGGCCTTCGGCCGTGGCTCAGCCGGAGAACGGTTCCAGGAAGGCGGATTCGACCTCGAGCAGCTGGTCGGGGTGCAGCCGGGGCTGTGCCCAGTCGAGCAGCTCGAGGTGCAGCACGAACGGCAGAGGCACGGCCACGTGGTACTTCTCGACGTAGTGGGCCAGGTCGCGGGGCCAGACCCAGGCGCCGTCGGTGACCATCTCCAGTGGGGCCACGCCCTGGGCCGAGGGATCGAGCACGTCGTCGGTCAGGCAGCCGGTGGCCACCAGCACGGTGTTGCCCCAGAGGTGGCGCAGCAGCCTGCTCTCCTGCGCCTGCGGCAGCGGGTCCGCCCGGCCGGGGCGGGGGAGGGACTCGCGCAAGCTCTCGCCGGTGGGCAGGCCGTGCGGCAGTTCGCGGAAGAATCCGGCGCGGCTGATGATCATCGTCGGGGTCCAGGCTCGAAGGATTCCCAGCGGCCGGAGGGCGCCAGGGGTGAGGGGCCGACGATCAGCCGGCCCGACTCGAAGACGTGCACGGTGTCGGTGGGGGCCAGCACCCGCACGCCGAGCCGGTCGGCGAGCAGCTGGGCGGTGCCGGCCGGGGCACCGCCGGCGGTGCCGGGGATCAGGCGCACCGGGCCACCGGCGTACGAGGCGTCCTTGAGGATCAGCTTCGCCAGGGCGCGGGCACTGGGCACGCCGACGGCCTGCACCACCACGTCGTGGTGCCCGGGTGCCGGCACGGCCCGGGTGGCGTACTCGGTGAAAACCTCCGCCTTGCCGAGGAAACCGGACAGGCCACCGAGATCGAAGGCGTGCAGGTAGTCCTCGGCCGTGGTGCGCACACCGCGGGCCTCGACCGCGCCGCCGAAGGTGACCGGGACCATGGTCAGAGCCAGTTCGGCGGCGTCGGCCAGCAGACCGGCCGGGGTGGCCCGGGCCAGGTAGGTGCGGGTGGCCGCACGGGGCGCCCGCACGAACGTGGCGGCCCCGTACCCGTAGGAGGCCAGGTACACGGCGGTGCCGGAGACGCCGGGCGAGGCGCCGAGCGACCCGGCCGCCAGCGCGGCCAGCCCGGTGAGTCCGCCGGTCAGCAGGACCTGTTGCCAGACGGCCAGTTCCGTCCACCAGGTGCCGGGCCCGGACAGGTCGGCGGAACCCGACGGCGCGTGCACCAGCCACAGCACGGCCAGGGCGGGCAGCAGGGTGAGCACGGCCGCGACCCGCCAGACCACCACCTGTGAGAGTCCGCCGCCGGACGGGTCACGATGCAGGTCGCTGTGCCAGGCGTAGGCCTCCTGCCGGGCGTGGCGGGTCATCTCCATCGCGGCGCGGCCGCGCACCAGCCGGGTCAGCCGGGACTCGCCGCTCACCCCCGCGTGCGCGGCGAGGATCACCGCCTTGTCTCGGATCGCGTAGGCCACGAGGGAGCAGCACGCGACCGTCAGCGTGTGCCGACCCAGCTGTACCAGCCAGAGGACGACGGCAGCCCTCTCCAGCCCCGCCCTCCGAACCCTCGCACCGCGGGACGAACCGGAGGACGCCCGGCGCCGCCCGTGGTCCGGGACGGTAGCGGTGTGGTTGCTGCGGGAGGTGACCGGTGTGGTGGCCGGTGTGGTGACCGGGTCTGCGGGCGGGCTCGGCGGATCGTGCGGAGGCTTGGGGGGAGAGACGCTGGAGGACACGGCCGGCGGATGCGCGGCGCCGGGGGAGGCAGTGTCGGGGGAGGCAGTGCCGGGCTGGGCGGTGTGCGGGGGTGTGATCGTGGGGGATGTGGTGGCCGAGGGTGCAACCGGCCCGGGTGAGGGAGCGGTGAGGGGCGACGTGGTGGGGGACGGAGCCGCGGGGGGCGGAGCTGCGGGATCGGCGTCGCCGGGCGAGATATCTTGCGGCGCAGGGTATGTGGGGGCCGGGGCCAGGCGGTTCGACCAGGCGCGGGCCCACCGGGCCGCGCGCCAGGGCACGGGCAGGACGGTCAGGTCGCCGCGGCACTCGTCGGCGGTGAGCAGGTGCCGGGCGTCGACCAGCACGGCCAGCAGCACCACCAGCACGGCCGCCACCCGCAGGCCGGTGCGCAGCGGCAGCTCGCCCACCTGCCCGGCCCACCCGAACGGTTCCGGGAGGGATCCCGTGAGGGTGAGGACGGCGTCCACCATGGGTGTGCCGACGGCGACCGCCCAGACCAGGGGAACCACCAGCAGCCAGGACACGCGGGAGACCAGGCGTGCCGCGCGGCCGGCCGACGCGGCCGCGCGCCAGCCCACCACGGCCAGCCCGAGGGTGCCGCAGACCACGACCGCGGCCACGAACCCGGGCCCGGGCACGGCCGGTGCCCCGAGACCCCGCGCCAGTTCCCGCACCGCCCGGAAACCCAGGCCGGCCGCGAGACCCAGCAGCACCCAGTCGCCCACCGCGAACCGGCGCGCCCGTCGCGGCGCCACCAGCGCCACAGCGGCCGGCGGCACCAGCTGGGCCAGGGCGGTTCCGGCCACCTGGAGCGCCGCCGGACGGGGCTCGGGCAGCACGAGCAGCAGGGTCACGGCGGTGGCGGCGGCCCAGACCAGGGACGCCGCGAACACCAGGCCCAGGGCGGCCCAGCGCACCGTACGGGTGACCGTCAGCAGAAAACCGGCCACCATCAGCACGAGCACCGGCACGAACTGCGCCACCGCGGAACGTGCCCCGGGCAGCAGGACCACGGCCAGGAGCAGCCAGGCCAGCGCCGTCCACAGAACCACCGACCGCACCAGCCGCAGCCGGGGGACCAGGCCGGGCCGCACCCGGAAACGCCGCCGGGAGACCGGGCCGGGCTCCGGGTCGTGGATGTCGTCCGGGGTGTCCGTGATGCCGGTAGGGGTCTGTGCTGTCTTCGTCGCCATGCCCGGTTCCTGTTGACCTGCTCACTCCCCGGAGTTCACGGGCCTGCGGTCGGTTCAGGCCTTCTCCGGGGAGCGAACCAGGATGCTGGCGTCCCGGGTGTTATCTGTGCGCTGTTTCAGGGGTATGTCCTGCTCAAGAACCGCTACGCGGGGGTGACCAGCACCACCACGTCCCACGGGCCGAGCGTCAGCGTGTCACCCTCGGTCACCCGGTCGCCGGTGTGCAGGTTCTCGGCGGCCAGCGGCACCACCACCGAGGCACTCTCCCACGACCAGTTCTGCACCACCCACAGCCGTTCACCCCGGCCGTTGACCGCCGAGTGGACGCGCACGGACGGGGCGTCCGGCGTCCACACGTTCTCCAGCGAACCGGCAGAATCGGCGGAACCGGCGGAACCGGCGGCCCAGGACAGCACCGACGAGGCGAGCTGCGGGTTGGGCAGGCAGCCGACGGCCGACACCCGCCCGGCGCCGTGTTCGCGGGTGGTCACGGCGGCGTAGTCGCCGTGGAACGGATGGTCGTAGCGGGCCACCACGGTGCCGTCGGTGACCTGGTACGACTCGATCCACTCCCGGGCCCCGGCGCCCTCGGCCAGGGTCAGACCCGAACCGGGGACGGCGAGGACCGGGACCGTCTCCTCCAGGTTCGTGTACTCGTCGTACCAGGCGCCCGCCGCCTCGTGCAGCCCGCCGCCGGGCGCGATCTCCGGACGGGCGCGGGCCTCGGTGTCGGCGTAGCCGGTGCGCGGCCCGAGCACGAGATGCCCACCGGCGGCGGCGTAGTCGAGCAGCCAGGCGAGCACCGCGTCGTCGGCCACGTAGTACGCGGAGACGACGAAGACCGGCAGTTCCCGGGCCACCTCGGCCGGGTCGGCGTCGAGGATCTTGCTGGCGTGGTACACGCGGGTCTGGAGCCCGGCGTCGAAGGCGCCGCGGGAGAACGCCTCCACCAGCGGGCCGTAGGAGTCCGGCACCGGCATGCCGTCGGGAGCGGCCAGCGGGCCCCACTTCTCGAACGACCACTTGCTTGCGTGGTCGTACAGCAGGCCCACCTGGGCGTCGGGACGCAGGCCGACGATGCGGTCGCCGAGGCCGGCCAGTTCCTGCCCGATCGCGGCGATCTCACGGTAGGTGCGGCCCGGCCGCTGGCTGTGCGGAAGCACGCCGCCCCAGTAGGTTTCCGGGCCGAAGTGCAGGGTGTGCCAGTGCCAGTACTCGATCATCTGGGCGCCCCGGCTGATCAGGGCCCAGGCCGCCTGCCGGCGCTGGCCCGGGTAGCCGGGCTGGTTCATCGACGAGAACCCGATGGACTGCGCGCCGACCTCGGTGACCAGGAACGGCTCGTGCCGGGTGCCGAACATCCAGTCGGCGCTGTGGTAGAGCGCCCAGGTGCCCTGCGTCCACCAGGTCTGCGGCTTCACCGCGGTGTCGGGCAGGGCCAGGGCGTCCTGCGCCTTGAAGTAGGGGTTGCCGGCGGTCACGGTGAACAGCTCACCGAGCGCGTCGTCCCGCACCGTCGGCCGACTGTACGACATGCAGGTCATCACGAAACGATCACCGGCGTACTCGTTCACGATTCCGGTCTGCCAGGCGATGAACTCGGTGAGCAGGTCGGCCTGGAACAGCCGCCAGGCCAGGTCGTACTGCGGCAGCGCGTTGGCGTCGGGCCGCCACAGGTCGCTCCAGTCGCTCAGCCGGTGCGACCAGTAGGTGAGACCCCAGGCCTCGTTGAGCTTCTCGACCGTTCCGTACCGGTGCCGCAGGTGGTCGCGGAACCGCTCGAACACCCCCGGGTTGTGCAGAACCCAGGCCCCTGGCTCGTTGTCGACCTGGAACCCGACGATCGCCGGGTGCTGGGCGTGCCGTTCCAGGATGCGCCGCACCACCCGCTCGGCGTGGAACCGGAAGGCGGCGTGGGTGACGTCCATCTCCTGCCGCATGCCCCAGCCGAACTTCTTCCCGGTGGCGATCTCGGCGTTGATCTCCGGGTAGCGACGCTGGAGCCACGGCGGCACCGCGTAGGTCGGGGTGCCGAGAATGACCGCGATGCCGTGCCTCCCGGCGGCGTCCAGCACCGGGGTGATCCATTCCAGGTCGAAGACGCCGTCCTCGGGCTCCCAGGTGGACCAGACCGACTCGCCGATCCGGATCACGCTGAACCCGGCGGCCTTCATCTCCTCGAAGTCCTGCTCCAGCCGCGGGGTGGGCTGGTACTCGTGGTAGTAGGCCGCGCCGTAGAGGACCTGGGACGGTGTGTAACTCATCGAATTTCCTTAGGTTTCAGCGGACCGACGTGATCCGGGTGATCGAGAGTGCGCCGATGACGGCCATCGCGATCGAGATCGGGAAGATCAGCCCGTAGGCGCCGGTCGAGACCGCCACGGTGGAGGTGATGATCGGGCCGATGGTCTGGCCGAGCGTGGTGGCCAGGTTGAGGATGCCCAGGTCCTTGCCCGCCTCCTCCTTGCTCGGCAGCACGTCGACGTTGATCGCCTGGTCGACGGAACCGAAGACGCCGTAACCGAATCCGGCGATCGCGGCGTAGAGGAACATGCCCATGGACGACGGGAAGATCCACGGCATCGCCACACCGACGGCGAACAGCCCGGCGGCGACCACGGCGGGGGCCTTGCGGCGGCCGATCCGGTCGGTGATCGGGCCCGAGCCCAGCGAGGCGACCAGCCCGACGACCAGGGTGATGATCGACATCGTGGAGATGGTGGCGGCCGACTTCACCGTGGACTGGCCCACGTAGTTCTGCACGATGTAGAGCTGGTAGGCGGCGATCATCTGGTAGCTGATCAGCATGAACAGCCGGCCGACGAACGCCTTGTAGAAGTCCGGCGCGCTCCTCGGGGCGGGCGGCCGGAAGGAGGCCAGCAGGTCCCTGAAACCGCCGGCCACCGCGGCCTGCCGCTCGGCCGAGCGCTCGCGCGGCCAGACGAACAGGGTGAGGACGCCGGACAGGCCGAGCAGCACGGCGGCCAGGACATAGCCGGGGGTGGTGGCGGTGATGAAGGCCGCGCCGATCAGGGCGCCGAGCGGGTAGCCGATGGTGGCGCCGCCGCCGAAGAAGGCGGACATGGTGCCGCGCACGTTCAGCGGCACCCGGTCGGCGATCACGGCCAGGGCGGGCGCCAGCATCATGTTCAGGCCGACCATGGTGACGCAGTAGATGACCATGATCGCGACCGGGCTGCCGACCACGCCGACCAGGAAGATCGAGACGGCGGCGATGATCCCGCCGAACAGCAGCCACGGGCTGCGGCGGCCGAAGCGCGATCGGCTGCGGTCGGAGAGGTTTCCGAACACCAGGTTGGCGACCAGCGAGACGATCGCGGTGACCGAGTTGATCGTGCCGAACCAGGCGTCGGGGGACGAGACGCCGATGTCGGTGAGGCGCTGCGGCAGCAGGACGTTGGCGACCATGGCCAGGCCGATGGCCCAGCAGATGCCGAAGAACAGGTAGCCGGCGCCGAAGCGGGCGATCGTCGCGCGGCTGGGGACCTGACCGGTGTCGGGTGCGACGTCGTCCGGAATCTCCTGGACGACGGGGTTTTCCGGGTTCTCGGGGGAGAGCTCGGGGACGGAGGCAGGGGAACTCATGTCAACCTTCTTTGGTTGTGCCCCGGATCGCCCCAGTGACGGGCGGCCCGTGACGGTTCTTCATTGAACAGGATGAGTCCGGCTCCCGGCGGCCGTGACGACGGCCGCCGGGAGCGGTGGTGGGGCTGATCAGCTCTCGGAGCCGGAGGCCTGGTAGCCGGTGAAGGTCACGGTGCCCTCGACCGCGTACAGGCCGATGACCCGGCCGGTGAACGACGCGGCGGTCTCCGCGGACAGGTAGCGGCCGTCGACCCGGGCCAGGTCCAGCGTCTGCCCGCCCGCCTCGGCGCGGAGCACGACGTGATCGCTCGTCATCATCTCCGCGCTGAACCCGGCGGGCTGCGGGCGCACCGCGTCCAGGTGCAGGGTGACCGGTCCGGCCGGCAGCGTCCCGGTCCATTCCTGGCGCAGGCCGGGCACCTTCGCGCGGGCGGTGACCACGACGCCGGCGCCCTCGGCGCGGGCCTCGATCTCGTAGTGGTGTTCCTCGTCGTAGCGCACGGCCAGGCCGCCGGTGCCCGCGGAGACGTCGACGGTGGTGCGGGACTCCACCGCGAAGGTGAGCTGCCGGCGTCCCACGAAGGAGGGCCGCAGGTCGTCGAGGGTGGAACCGTCGCCCTCGATGCGCAGCGCACCGTTCTCGACCGTGCCGATGACGGAGGGCAGGCGGCGCGGGGCGATCCAGCGGTTGTCGAGCGGCCCGTCGAACGTCACCACATCGGTCAGCGGCGAGCGTGGGGCGAGATGCACCGGCTCGGCCACCGGCCAGCCGTCGACCCAGGTCACCCGGGTGACGAAGGTTTCGCGGCCGAGCGGGGAGAACGCCCGCGTGCCGCCGCCGGGGCGGACGCCGAGCATCACCATCAGGGTCTCGCCGTCCGGGCCCTCGACCAGGTCGCCGTGGCCGGTGTTCTGGATCGGCCGGATCGTGCTGCGGGCGGTGAGGAACGGGTTGGCGGGCCCGGCCTCGAACGGGCCCTCGGGCGAGGTGGAGCGGGCGATCGAGACGCCGTGGCCGCGCTCGGTGCCGCCCTCGGCGATCATCAGGTACCAGTGGTCGCCGCGGTGGTACAGGTGCGGGGCCTCGGGGAACATGAAGCCGGAACCGGACCAGATCGAGCGCGGTTCCTCCAGCAGCGTGCCGGTTTCCAGATCGACGCGGGCCTGGAGGATGCCCAGGTGCTCGCCCACCCTCTCGCCGCTGAGCACCAGGCCGGAGCAGGTGACGTAGGCCTGGCCCTCGTCGTCCCAGACCAGGTCGGGGTCGATGCCGTCGAGGCCCTCGATCACGGTGCCGTCGCTCCACGGGCCGGCCGGGTCGGTGGCGGTGAACACGACGCAGCCGCGGCCGGAGGGCACGGTGACGATCACGTGGAAGACGCCGTCCCGGTGCCGGATGGTGGGGGCCCAGACGCCGAGGTTGGTCGCGACCTCGCCCAGGTTCAGCTGCTCGGGGCGGGTGCCGACGTTGCCGATCTGCTCCCAGGTGACGAAGTCGGTGCTGCGGTACACCGGGAGGCCGGGCAGGTACTCGAAGGTGGAGGTGACGATGTAGTACACGTCGTCGACCCGGACCACGGACGGGTCGGGGTTGAAGCCGGGAAGAAGGGGATTCGGGTAGGGGGCTCCGATGCCTCCGAACGTTTCTGGCGTCATCGCCATGCTCCCTTGCATTCGTTGCTTTGAAACTGTTTCGCTAAGTTTCGCTGGTGGAGTGACTGTAGAGAGGGTCAATAGCCGAAGCAAGAGGTCTAATGCACTCGACAGGAACGAAACTGTTTCAACGCTGATAGGCTGCTGACCCGCCGTGCAGGGGAGTGACCACATGTCCAGGGGGCCGCAAGAGCGGGCCACGCTCGACTCGATCGCGGAGCTGGTCGGGGTCTCCAAGGCCACGGTGTCCAAGGTGCTGAACGAGCGGCCAGGGGTGTCCGAGGCCACCCGCCGGCGGGTGCGCGAGGCCTTCCGGCAACTCGGCTACATGCCCACCACGCGCACCCCCGACCCGCTGGGAAGACGAACCGTGGTGGCGCTTTTCGACACCCTGGCGAACCTCTACGCGCTGCGCATGCTGGACGGCCTGATCGCCGAGGCGCAGCGGGAGGGGTTCGAGGTGGTGCCCGACGTCACCTCGCCGCTCGACCCGGGCCCGGGCGCGCTGCTGCGGCCGGAGCGGGTACGGCAGATGCGCGAGCACGGCCATCAGGGCCTGCTGGTGGTGACCACGCAGCTGTCCGACGAGGTGACCCGCACCTGTGCCGAGATCGGGCTGCCGGTGGTGGCGATCGACCCGCCCAACGCGCTCGACCCGGCGGTCGCGAGTGTGGGCTCCAACAACTGGTCGGGCGGCTACCAGGCCACCGAGCACCTGGTGTCGCTCGGGCACCGGCGCATCGGGTTCGTCGGCGGCTCGGCGGCGCACGCCGGGCTGCGGGAACGTCGCGGCGGCTACCGGGCCGCGCTGGAAGAGGCCGGGATCAGCGAGGATCCGGAACTGGTCGGCGAGAGCGGCATGGGGGCGGCGGGCGATGACGCGGCCCGCATGCTCGAACTACCCGATCCGCCAACGGCTTTCTACGCCTCCAGTGACCCGGGTGCACTGGCGGTGCTGCGTCAGGTCACCGAGAAGGGGCTGCGGGTGCCGGAAGACATCAGCATCGTGGGCTACGACGACACCTACACCTCGCTGCCGCTCCCGATTCTGCTGACCACCGTGCACACCCCGATCGTCGAGATCGGCCGGGTGGCCATGGCCACCGTGGTCGGCATGACGCAGGGCCGGCCGCCGGTGTCGAGCCATCTCCAGCTGGCCACCTCGCTGGTGGTGCGGGAGTCGAGCGCCCCGCCGCCGGTGCGTTAGAAGTCGTCTTGCGGGGCGGTCAGGGCGAACCACCCGTCGGGGGCGGGCGGGTGCACGACGACCGGCACCACGCTGCCGTCGCCGAAGGTCAGGGTGACCTCCGGATCGGCCTCGCGCAGGAGCTCCAGCGCCTCGGCCACGCGCGGGTCCGCGTGGGTGAGGCGTCCACGTGCGCGCCAGTTCCCGGACGTTCCGGCCGGTTCGGCCGGCTCGCTCGGCTCGGTCGTCCTGGCCGGCTCGGTCGTCCTTGCCGGCTCGGTCGTCTCGCTGACGACGACCTCGATCTCGTCGCCGCCGAAGGCGGTGAGCTGGTTGACCTGCCAGCTCAGGCGGGCGGTCAGCTGGTGACGGGTCTCCATGCCGCATTCAACCGCGGGTGGGGCGGGAACGCCGAACGGCGCCGGGTCGCAGACCCGGCGCCGTTCGTGGATCTGCTGGTCACAGACCCTTGTCGTACTGGCCGTAGTAGGTGCCGACCTCGTCGCGGTGCGTCGTGTCGGACCAGGTGCCGCCCTCCTCGAACTTCGGGGAGCTCTTGATCTGGTCCTTCGTCAGGTCGACGTAGATGTCCTTCTTCTCCACGTCGACCGAGCGGACCACCGCGGCGGGCAGCAGGACCTTCTTGCCGAAGATCCACGGGCCGGTGTCGACCACGAGGTAGCTGCCGCCGGTCTCGTAGGTGGCCTCGTCGACCTTGCCGATGTGACCGTCCGTGGCCTGGACCGACAGACCCGCCAGGTCGTGGCCGGTGCCGAAGTCCGAGCCGGAGCGGTAGTTCCAGGGGTCCCAGCTGTTCGTGCTCACCGTGAGTGCCTCCTTGCGTGTGGCGGTTTGGGCTACGGAGGAGCTTTCGCCGAAACTCAGGCGAAATCTCCGTGTGACATCCAGTTGATCGCGGTCTGCGAGTTCCGCAACGTCAGATGTCAGCCCTCGCGCCCGGCCGGTACGGCCCGTTCCCGTTCTTCCCGTTGGTGGAGGTGGGGCACGCGAACCGGGAGCAGTGCTCGACGTAGGGCGGCTTCTCGAGTATCGCGGTGGACCGCCGCACGAACGTCACCTGGTCGGTGGCCGGCGGAAACGTTGGCCCCGCGAGGCAATTGATCGGCCGTGCCGTCATCGGTGCGGGTGCGCCCGCCGCGCCCCGTCCGGGTTCGTGCTCTCGCTGGGTGCCGGCGACCTTCGGACACCGTCCCGGTGTGGGGACGGAAGGTGCCACGTCCACTACGGTTGCCAGGTCAGGCGCCGGACCCCGGCCGGCCCGTCGTCGTCCGTTGATTGTGAGCTCTGGTGGAATCCGTCACACCGCAGGACATCTCGTACCTGGAGCGGGCCGTCGCCCTGGCCTGGGAGGCCCGTGAGCGGGGAGACCACCCGTTCGGCGCGCTGCTGGTGACGCCGGGCGAGGAGGTGGTCGAGGCCCGCAACAGCGTGGTCACCGGCTCCGACCCGACCGGTCACGCGGAGAGCAACCTGGTGCGGCTGGCCGGCCGGCTCGACCGGGGAGCGCTGAGCCGCGGCACGCTGTACACCAGCACCGAGCCCTGCGCGATGTGCGCCGGGGCGATCTACTGGTCGGGCATCGGCCGGGTGGTGTTCGCGCTGTCCGAGGCCGAACTCGGCACCCTGGTCGAGGAGGAGGAGGGCGTGCCCCCGCTCGACCTGCCCTGCCGTGAGGTGTTCGCCCGGGGCGGCCGGTCGATCGTGGTGGACGGGCCGGTCGGCCTGCCGGCCGCCGTCGAGGTGCATCAGGGGTTCTGGAACTAGCCGTCAGAGAAGCTGTTCCATGCGCCGGGGGATCACCTGGCGCAGCACGAACGAGGAGTCGGTGCGGCGGATCCCGCGGCAGCGCATGATCCGCTGGGTGACCCGGTAGACGTCGTCCGGGTCGGCGGCGACCAGCTCGATCAGCAGGTCGCTGCCGCCCGACACCGCCGAGCACTCAATGATCTCCGGCACCCGCTCCAGGTCTTCCACCAGGCCGTCGAAGCGGTTCTGGTCCACCTCGGCCCGCACGAACACCCGCAGCGGCTTGCCCACCACCGCGCCGTCGAGGCGGCTGGTGGCCGGGGCCAGCAAACCGCTCTCGGTCAGCCGCCGCAGATGGGCGAGCACCGTGCCCCGGGCCAGTTTGAGGTCCTGAGCGATGTACTGCGTGGTGGCCCGGGGGTGGCGGTCCAGCACCCGGAGGATGTCGCGGTCGATGCCGTCGAGGCTCGCGGGCACGAAGATCTCCCTGGTTGATCGTTCTGACCACTGGCGCGGCCGGGATCGGCCGTCGGCTGACCATTATGGCCAGCCCTCCCGGTGACGGTTGATGCGGACGGTGCCGATTGCCCATCGTTGTGGTCAGAACGACGAGCAACCGGAGGATTCAGTGCGTGAGGGTGACGTTCGGGCGGGCCGTGCCGTCGTCTGGCTGTTCTGCGCCGTCACCGCCGGGGTGAACGTGCCCAATGCCCTGGTGCCGCAGTACGCCTCGCGTTACGACCTGCCGCCGGACGGTCAGGCACTGCTGCTGTCGATCTACATGGCGACGCTCGTGGGCACCCTCCTGCTGCTGGCCCGCCGTCCGCGGCCGGGTGGGGCGCGGCGGCTGCTGCTCGCGGCCGGGGTGGTGTCGATCCTGGCGGACACCCTCATCGGGCTGGGTGCGCTGGCGTTCGGTTTCGTGCTGGCCGGGCGGGTGCTGGCGGGGCTGGCGATGGCCCTCGGCACCAGCGCCGCCGCCGGGCTGGCCCTGGCCCACCTCGGCGAGCGCGGGCGCACGGCGATCGGGACGGGGACCGTTCTGGGTTCTCTGGCGGGCAATCTCGGGGCCGGGGCGGTGGCGGCCGCGGGCGGCGCGGTGCTGGTGACGGTGCCGTTCGTGCACGCGGTGCTGACCGGGGTGGTGCTGGCGGGCGCGGCGGTGCTGGTGCCGGGCGGCGATGTGCTGCGCGGCACGGCCCGGCGTGGTGCGGTGCCGGGTGAGTGGAGCGGGACCTCCGCCGGGGTGCGTGAGATCCCGCCTGCCGTCGTTCTTCCGGTGTACTCGCCGCGGCAGCGGGTGGCCGGTTACATCGTGGGGGCCGCGTCGTGGCTGGCGGCCGGGCTGGTGCTGGCGCTGGTGCCCGCCGCCGTGCGGCAGGCCCGGCCGGACAGCTCACCGGTGGAGTACATGCTGCCCTGCGCCGCCCTCCTGGTGACCGCGTGGCTGGCGCAGCGGGCGCTGGCGCCGCGTCTGCACCGGGTGCGGGCATGGGCGGTGTCGGCCGGGATCGTGGCCGGCACCACGGCCGTGGCCCTGAGCCTGACCGGGGGTTCGCTGCCCCTGGTCACCGCGGCCTGTGCGCTGCTGGGCCTGGCCCAGGGGCCGGCCTACACGCTCGGCATGATCACCGTGACCAACCGGCTCGGCCCGGCCGAGCAGGCCACGGTGACCGCCCGGTATGCGGCCTGGGCCTATTCCACCTGTGCCGCAGGGGTTCTGGTGACCGGGGTGCTGGCCGCGCGGATCGGGCTGCCGGCCGGGCTGTGCCTGGTCGCGGTCTCGGCGGCGGTGGCCGGGGTGGTGGCCACCGGGCTGGCCGGGCGCGCCCGGTCGGCGGAGGCGCGGGCGCTGGACGAGCTGGCCGTCACGGCCCTCAGGCCTGCGGGGTGATGACGATGCGCCGGTCGCTGTCGCGTGCCCGGCCCCAGGCCTGCTCGACGCCGGCGAGCGGCACGGTGGTGACGTCGACGGTGATCCGGCCCTCGGCCACGGCCGCGGCGATCTGCGTGAGCTCGGCCAGGATGTCGCGGGTGGGCACGGAGCCCTGCCCGCTGCCGACCACGGCCAGGCGGGCGGCACGCAGCGCGGCGGAGGGAATCGCCGCGGTGGGCCCGGCCATCGACCCGATCTGCACCCAGGTCAGCGGCTCGCCCCGGTCGGCCCGGTCGGTGACCAGGGTGGTCATGACGGCGGTGGCGGGTTCACCCCACAGGTAGTCGAGCACCACGTCCACCCCGGCCGCGACCCGGCCCAGCCGGGAGGTGCCCTCGCCGAGCGCCACGGTGTCGGTGGCGCCGAGAGCGGTCAGCGCGCCGAGCTTTTCGGGGTCCCGGCCGACGGCGACGATCTGGCCGGCGCCGAACAGCCGGGCCACCTGCACGGCCGTCCGCCCGGCGTTGCCGGTGGCGCCGAGCACGAGCACCTTCTGCCCGGCGGTGAACTCGATCCGGCGGCGCAGCGCGACCCACGACGACATGGCCGGGTTCATCACGGCGGCCACGGCGACCGGGTCGGTGCCGTCGGGCAGCACGATGCTGCGGCGGGCGTCGATCACGGTCTGCTCGGCCATCGCGCCGAGCGGGGTGTCCGGCAGCACGAAGTAGCGCAGCCGGCCCTCCCGGTCGCGGCCGACGCCGTCGATGCCGGGCACCAGCGGCAGTTCGTCGGTGCTGGTGTAGTGCGAACCGCCGGCCTGCGACAGCACCCGCGGGTGCAGCCCGGTGGCGATCACGTCGACCACCAGCTCGCCGTCGGCGGGATCGGGCAGGGGGAAGTCCTGGTAACGGGGAGCGGCGTCGAACGACGAGACCACGGCTGCCTTCATGGCGACCTCCGATGGGTTGGTTGGGAACACCAACCAAAGTAGGTGGCATTGCCAACCAACGTCAAGTGGTTGGCAATGCCAACCATGAACTAGGATCGGCGCATGTCACCCGAACCGGTGGTGGAGCCGCTCGTGGACGTGCTCGTGCAGACCACCTTCCGCATCACCACCGCGCTGATCCGGGTCGGCGCCGAGCACGACCTGTCGCTCACCCAGCTGCGCGTGCTCGGCATCCTGCGCGACCACCGCGTACGGGTGACCGAGCTGGCGGCCCACCTCGGCCTGGACAAGTCCACGATGTCCGGCCTCATCGACCGCGCCGAGAAGCGCGGCCTGGTGCGGCGCGAGCGCAACGCCGAGGACCGCCGCGCCGTCGACGTGATGATCGCCCCGGCCGGCCTGGCACTGGCCGAGACCGCCTATCGCGAGGTGACGCAGGCCGTCTCGGCCGAGACCGGCCGCCTCGACCCGGCCCAGGCCGACGAGCTGGCCGGCCTGCTGCGGATCATGCTCTCCGCCCCCCAGGCCGTGGTTCAGCGTCCCTGAACCGTCCGCGGCGGCGTCCTCTCCCCGAGACGCCGCGTGGGGGAGCGGACGGCGCAAAAATGATGGACGACGGCGAGCCCGTGACGCGCTCGCCGTCGTCCGTCAATTCGGCTGCCGGGCTACCCCAGTGGATTGCCCACCATGTTGCCCACGATGCCCCGGATCACCCCGGTGCCGTCTTCCCGCCGCAGCTCCTCGTACCAGGCTTGGGTGATCTCCGGGTCCTTGGCGTGGGTCACGTCGGCGCGCTTGCGGGCCCACATCACCAGGTCGCCGGCCCGCTGGGTGCGGGCCGCCTGGTAGCGGCGCAGGCTGTCTTCCACGCCGAGGGTGGTGGTGGCCAGCACCCGCTCCAGCACGATCGTGTCTTCCAGGGCGGAGCAGGCGCCCTGCCCGATGTCGGGCGTGGTGTTGTGGGCGGAGTCGCCGAGCAGCGCCACCCGCCCGCGCACCCAGGTGTGGAACGGGTCGATGTCGAACACCTCGACTCGGTTGGTGCTGGCCGGGTCGATCCGCTCGATCAGCCGCTGCACGCCGGGCGCCCAGCCGCTGAAGTGCTTCGACAGCACCGCGCGGGCGTCCGCGCGGTCGTAGGGCAGACCGGCCGGCTCGACCACGTCGAAGAAGAAGTAGAACCGGTCGCCCGCCACGGGCATCACCGAGACCCGCTGCCCGTCGGCCACATACGTCGTCCACTGGTCGGCCGGCCCGACCTCCGGGTCGATCTCGACCAGGCCGTTGTAGTTCACGTATCCGGCGTAGCGGCGTTCCAGCTCGGCGCCCACCACGTAGGAGCGGATGCGCGAGCGCGCCCCGTCGGCGCCGATCAGCATGTCGCCGGTGGCCGTCTCACCGTTGGCGAAGGTCGCCGTGACCGTGTCGCCGTGCTGCTCCACACCCTCCAGCCGCATGCCGAAGCGGATGCGGTCCAGCCCGAACGCCTCCATCAGCGCGGCCTGGAGCTCGGCGCGCGAGACCGGGTAGGGGCGCTGCCCCATCTCCTCGGTGACCGGCGCCAGGCTGAACCGGCACATCGTGTCGCCGGTACGGCCGTCGCGGTACGACATGTTGTCCATGCGCCCGCCCAGCCGCGCGGTCACCTCGCCCAGCCCCAGGTGGTTGAGCGCCTTCACCCCGTTGGGCCACAGCGACAGCGCGGCCCCCACCGGCCGGTTCTCCGTCACCTGCTCGTAGATCTCGACCTGGTGACCGAGGCGCGTGAGCGCGGTCCCGGCACTGGTGCCGCCGATTCCCGCGCCGATGATGATGATTCGCATGGAGACCCTTCTGAGCTGCCCGAATCCGGTGCGATTTTTATGGCACCGGTCGTGCGGGCCACTGTAGAGCCATAGGTCCCGCGGGCCTGCGGCCGGCGGAAATCATTGCCGCAGCGGAATTAACGAGCCGGAAACAAAAACGTGCCGATGGTCCGGAAGGTGCAACCTCGCTTGTCAGGCCGGGACCTATGGCTCTACGGTACCCGCCATGGACCTCCGCTCCCGCACTCACAGCACCGCATGGGTGCGGGGCCGCGTCGCGCACGGGAATCGGCGGCATCTGCCCAGCCACCCGTCCACGCCGACCCCGGAAGCCGGAGCATGCCTACCACCATCGTCAATGGAAAATCCCTTCAGCTAGGCGATTTTCCCGCCAACGGCTCCGCCCTCGACGCGCTGCGCGCGCAGGGCCTGCTCGGGGCCAAGGAGGGGTGCGCCGAGGGGGAGTGCGGCGCCTGCGCCGTGCTGGTGGCCCGCCCGGGCGTGGCCAGTGCCACCGAGTGGACCGCCGTCAACGCCTGCCTGATGCCCGCCGGTGCCCTGGCGGGCATGGAGGTGCGCACCTCCGAAGGTCTCGCCGGGCCGGACGGCCTGCACCCGGTGCAGCGTGAGCTGGCCGAGCGGGGCGGCTCGCAGTGCGGCTACTGCACGCCCGGGTTCGTGTGCAGCATGGCCGCCGAGTACTACCGGCCCGACCGCGGCGAGCACTTCGACCTGCACGCGCTCAGCGGAAACCTTTGCCGCTGCACCGGATACCGGCCGATCCGCGACGCCGCCACGGCCCTCGGCCGGCCCGCGCCCGGCGACCCGCTGGCCGAGCGCTGCTCGCACGCGCCGCCCACCCCCGAACCCGGTGGCGGTGCCGGCTTCCTGCGCCCGGCCACGCTGGCCGAGGCGCTCGACGTGCTCGCGCGCGACCCCGCGGCCACCGTCGTGTCCGGCGCCACCGACCTCGGTGTCGACATCAACCTCAAGGGTTTACGGCCGGAACTGATCGTCTCGATCGGCCATCTCGACGAACTGCGCACACTGGAGATCACGGACGAATCCGTCCGGTTCGGTGCGGCACTCACCCTGACCGAGCTGGAACGCCGCCTGGACGGCCGGGTCCCGCTGCTGGCCGAGCTGTTCCCGCAGTTCGCCTCCCGGCTGATCCGCAACTCGGCCACCGCGGGCGGCAGCCTCGGCACCGCCTCGCCGATCGGCGACCTGGCCCCGGTGCTGCTGGCCCTGGACGCCGGCCTGGTGCTCACCTCGGCCGCCGGCGGCGACCGGGAGGTGCCGCTGGCGGACTACTTCACCGGCTACCGCGCCACCGTGGCCCGGCCCGGCGAGATCATCCGCGACATCCGGGTGCCGCTGCCCCTGCCGGGGCACACCGCCTTCCAGAAGATCGCCAAGCGCCGCTACGACGACATCTCCAGCGTCGCCGTGGCGCTCGCCCTCGACCTGGACGACGACGGTGTGGTCACCCGCGCCCGCATCGGGCTCGGCGGCGTGGCCGCCACCCCGGTGCGCGCCCTGGCCACCGAGGCCGCGCTGACCGGCCGCCCGTTCACCGAGGACACGATCGAGGCCGCCGCCGCGGTGCTGGGCGGTGAGGGCACGCCGCTGGACGACCACCGGGCCAGCGCCGCCTTCCGCTCGGCCATGCTCGGCGAGTCGCTGCGCCGGTTCGGCGCCGGAATGCTGGAGGCACGATGAGCGGCGGCAGGCCCGACGCCGGCGACACGACGAGCGTCGGCAGGCCCGTCGCGCACGAGAGCGCCGTGCAGCACGTCACCGGAAAGGCCCTCTACACCGACGATCTGGTGTACCGCACGGCCAACGTGCTGCACGCCTACCCGGTGCAGGCGCCGCACGCGCACGCCCTGGTCACCTCCCTCGACGTCAGCCTGGCCCTGGAGATGCCCGGGGTGGTGCGGGTGCTGACCGCCGCCGACGTGCCGGGCGTCAACGACGCCGGGGTCAAGCACGACGAGCCGCTGTTCCCCACCGAGGTCATGTACTACGGCCACGCCGTGTGCTGGGTGCTGGGGGAGAGCCTGGAGCAGGCCCGGCTGGGCGCCGGGGCGGTCCGGGTGGAGTACCGGCCCCTGCCCTCGGTGATCACGGTGCGGGAGGCGATCGCCGAGCAGAGCTACCAGGGCGCCCCGCTGCTGATGGAGCGCGGTGCGGCGGCCGAGGGACTGGCCGGTGCCGCCCACGTGTTCGAGGGTGAGTTCGCCTTCTCCGGGCAGGAGCACTTCTACCTGGAGACGCACAGCTCGCTGGCGATGACCGACGAGGCCGGGCAGGTCTTCGTGCAGGCCAGCACCCAGCACCCGAGCGAGACCCAGGAGATCGTGGCGCACGTGCTCGGGCTGCGCAGCCACGAGGTCACCGTGCAGTGCCTGCGGATGGGTGGCGGCTTCGGCGGCAAGGAGATGCAGCCGCACGGTCTGGCCGCGGTCGCGGCGCTCGGCGCGCAGCTGACCGGCCGGCCGGTGCGCATGCGCCTGAGCCGGGCCCTCGACATGGCCCTGACCGGAAAGCGTCACGGCTTCCACGCCTCCTGGCGGGTGGGCTTCGACGCCGACGGGAAGCTGCTGGCGCTCGACGCCACGCTCACCTCGGACGGCGGCTGGAGCCTGGACCTGTCCGAGCCGGTGCTGTCGCGGGCGCTGTGCCACATCGACAACGCCTACTGGATCCCGCACATCAGCGTGAAGGGCCGCGTGGCCCGCACCAACAAGACGTCCCAGACCGCGTTCCGCGGCTTCGGCGGCCCGCAGGGCATGCTGGTGATCGAGGACATCCTCGGCCGGTGCGCCCCGCGCCTGGGCGTCCCGGCCGACGAGCTACGGCGCCGCAACTTCTACCGGCCCGGCCAGGAGACCCCCTACGGGCAGCCGGTGCGGCACCCGGAGCGGCTGGAACGGTCCTGGCAGCAGGCCCTCGACATCAGCGACTTCCAGCGGCGGCAGGGCGAGATCGAGCGGTTCAACGCCGGGAACCGGCACCGCAGAAGGGGTCTGGCCATCACCCCGCTGAAGTTCGGCATCTCGTTCAACTTCACGGCCTTCAACCAGGCCGGCGCGCTGGTGCACGTGTACAAGGACGGCTCGGTGCTGATCAACCACGGCGGCACCGAGATGGGCCAGGGCCTGCACACCAAGATGCTCCAGGTGGCGGCCACCACGCTCGGCCTGCCCCTGGAGAAGGTGCGGCTGGCCCCGACCCGCACCGACAAGGTGCCCAACACCTCGGCCACGGCGGCCTCCTCGGGCACCGACCTGAACGGCGCCGCGGTGCAGGACGCCTGCCGGCAGATCCTCGACCGGATCAGGGACGTGCCGGGCGAGACCTGGGAGGAGCGGGTGACCAATGCCTACTTCTCCCGGATCCAGCTGTCCGCCGCGGGTTTCTACCGCACCGAGGGCATCCACTGGGACGGCCGGGCGATGCGCGGGCACCCGTTCAAGTACTTCGCCTACGGCGTGGCGGTGGCCGAGGCCGAGGTGGACGCCTTCACCGGAGCCTACGAGATCCGCCGCGTCGACATCGTGCACGACGTCGGCGACAGCATCTCGCCGCTGATCGACATCGGGCAGATCGAGGGCGGTTTCGTGCAGGGGCTGGGCTGGCTCACGCTGGAGGACCTGCGCTGGGACGAGACCGACGGCCCGCACCGCGGCCGCCTGCTCACCGCCGGTGCCAGCACCTACAAGATCCCGAGCTTCTCCGAGATGCCGGACGTGCTCAACGTGACCCTGCTCGACGAGGCCACCGAGGACGGCGTGGTGCACGGTTCCAAGGCGGTCGGCGAGCCGCCCTTCATGCTGGCCTTCTCGGTGCGCGAGGCGATCCGCCAGGCGGTCGCGGCGTTCGGGCCCGGCGACGCCGCCGTGGAACTGCCCTCACCGGCCACCCCCGAGCAGGTCTACTGGGCCGTGCAGCGGGCCCGGGTGCCGCGACGGGAGCCGGCATGGACTGGCTGAGCGGGATCGAGCAGCTGCGCCGCCGCCACGAGAGCGGGGTGCTGGTCACCGTGGCCGCCGTGCGCGGTCACGCCCCGCGTGAGGCGGGCGCGAAAATGCTGGTGTCGCAGCACGAGACATGGGGCACCGTGGGTGGCGGCAACCTGGAGGCGGTGGCGATCGAGCGGGCGCGCGGTGCGCTGCCGGCGCCCGAGCTGATCACGCTGTCGCTGAACGACAAGGTGCCCACCCAGCACGGTGTGCAGTGCTGCGGCGGCGAGGTGACGCTGCTGCTGGAGCCGCTGAACGTGGCCCCGGCCGTGGCGATCTTCGGAATCGGCCACGTCGGGATGGAACTCGCCCGCATCATGGCCCGCCACGACCTCGACCTGCACCTGGTGGACACCCGGGCCGGACAGCTCTCCCCGGAACGGCTCGCCCCGCTGCACGACGCCCGGGCCCGGGTGCGGGTGCACGCCGTGCCGATCGCCCCGGAGCAGGTGCTGGCCGAACTGCCGCAGGGCACCCATGTGCTGGTGATGACCCACGACCACGCCGAGGACCTGGCGATCTGTGACCAGGCCCTGCGCACGGCTCGGGTCGGCTCGATCGGCCTGATCGGGTCCACCGCCAAGCGCGGCAACTTCCGCAGGCGGCTGGAGGACGCCGGCCATCCCGATCCGCTGTCGCGGATCCGTTGTCCCGTCGGCATTCCCACGGTCACCGGCAAGAACCCGGCCACCGTCGCGGTCAGTGTGGCCGCCGAGCTGCTGGTGCTGATGCAGGCCGAGTTGCGCACGCCCGAGCCACTGGCCGCGCCCCGGCCGTGACGATCGTCTGCGGGTGGCGCGCACCGTTCCGGAACGAGGATGTGAACGCGCTGCACGCAGCGGCTTTCGGCAGTGACCCGGAAGACTGGTGGGGCCGGGTGAACCGGCACAGCCTGGGCTGGGTGTGCGCGCACGAGTCCGGCCGGCTGGCCGGGTTCGTCAATGTCGCCTGGGACGGCGGTGCCCACGCCTTCCTGCTCGACACCGTGGTGGCGGACCACCTGCGGCGCGGCGGGCTGGGCCGGGAGCTGGTGGCCGTCGCGGCCCGCGGCGCCCGCGCGGCCGGCTGCGCCTGGCTGCACGTCGACTTCGAGGAGCGGCTGCGGCCGTTCTATCTGGGTGCGTGCGGCTTCGGTTCCACCGCCGCCGGGCTGATCGCGCTGCGGTCAACGGTGGACGACGAGGAGCAACCGCCGGGCTCCTCGTCGTCCGTCATGGACCGACCGTGACTGTGATGCCGGATACGGTTTTTCGTGGCCCCAAATGCCTGCAACATTCTTTTTGCCTGCCGTTCGCGGGTTCTGCGGCCCACTGAACGATCACCGAACCCGGACGGCGGCGTCCCGCTCGGTCACGGATCAGCCGTCCAATTCCGGAGGGCTCCCCGGAAGGCCCCTAGTCTTTGTGGGCAAATTCGTATGCGAAGCGGCATGCGCGCATGACGTGCTGGGGCGGGGGTTCACGACGGCTACCGATCCCACGTGCGTGGAGTACGAGGAGTTGGGCAATGAACCGCAGCGCGATGTCCCGTCGCGGCTTTCTCGGCCTGGGGGCGGGCAGTCTGCTGGGACTGGCCGGATGTGGCGTGGCCGGAATCGGTTCCGGGTCGGGCGACACCTCCCTGACGATGTTCCACTGGGCCGGCGACCAGGCCACGGTGCCGGTGAGGGTCGGTGACGAGTACGCCGCCGCGCACGGGGTGAAGATCAGCTACATCGAGGGCACGAACGCCGAGACCTTCCCCAAGCTGGTCAGCTCGGTGCAGATCGACGCGGGCGACCCGCTGCTGAACCTGGGCTTCTTCAACGCGCAGTCGTTCGCCACCGGCGAGAACAGCGACTTGTGGCTCGCCGTGCCGGATTCGGTGGAGAACCTGGCGAACGTGCTGCCGGACTACCGGATCGTCAGCGGGCACGGCGCCTTCATGGTGATGGACGCGATGGGCCTGATCTACAACACCGAGGCCTTCCCGACGCCCCCGGCCAGCTGGATGCAGCTCTTCGACAGCAAGTATCAGGGCAAGGTGACCACCTGGGACGCACCGGCTTTCGGCCTGAACGGGCTGCCGGTGATCGCGCGCATCCAGGGCGGCGACGAGGGCGACTTCACGCTCGGCATGGACGAGTACGCCAAAGCCGCCCGGCGGGGCCAGTTCAGCGGGTTCGTCGCGTCGAACGACCAGCTGCGCAAGCAGCTCAAGGCCGGTGAGGTGGTGCTGGCCCCCGGTTTCCAGGGAGTGGCGCAGAGCTGGATGGACGCCGGCGACCCGATCGGTTTCGCGGTGCCGGAGGAGGGCGTGATGGCCTTCCCGGAGGGGTTCCAGATCATCAAGGGCTCGACCGAGGGGCAGGTCGACGCGGCCGCCGGGCTGATGGACGAGATCTTCGACCCGGCCAACGTCAGCGCCTACTGCGCGGCCACCGCCACCATCCCGCTCGTCGACGGGGCCACGCTGGACAAGAAGTACGCCGACCTGAAGAGTTTCCAGCTGGAGACCGTCACCTCGTCGATCCAGCTGGACTGGGCCACCCTGGTGGCGGCGACCGAGGACGCCACGACCGTGTGGAACGACGAGGTCAAGTCGAGGATGTGAGCCGCTGCCGTCAGTCGCGGGGGGCGCGGCGCCGGCCGCTCAGCGGGCCGTGCCAGAAGTCGCCGGGGACGGTGGCGAAGCGGCGGCCGCTGACCTCGGTCGGCACGATCCGCAGGAAGCGGTGCTTGGGGGACGGGTGGAGAGGGCTGAGGGGCAGGTCGTCGGCGTCGAGCAGTTCCTCCAGCTCGACCATCTCCTCGGCCTGGCCCTGGATCATCACGCTCCAGGCCACCTGGCTGCCGCGGTCGTGGGCATCGGCCTCGAAGGCGACGGCGTCACTGGTCAGCGCGGCGGCCAGTTTGGTGCCGGGGGCGGTGCGCAGCACCACGCAGCCGTGGTCGACGGCGTAGTTCACCGGGAAGATCAGCGGTGCGCCGCCGGTGGTGACGGCCAGCCGCCCCAGGTCCTGGCTGCGCAGCAACGCCCAGCACTCGGCCGGGGAAAGCTCTTTCATGGTGCCGGTTTCCAGATGTTCGGACATCACTCACCTCGCTGCTGGCCGACCTGACCCACACAGCCTCGCGTTCCGGACGGCCCGGGGTGCAGGGCCGGAGGTCCTAGCCCGGGCCGCCGGAGGTGCGGTCCTGATCCTGGTCCCAGGCCCGGGCGATCTCGCCGGCCCGCCGGTGCTGGTCCGGCTCCACCACCAGCACCAGGCGGTGGTCGTGGTCGCTGTACTGCACCAGGATGCTGATCCCGGCCTCGCCGAGGCGGCGGGTGAAGGCGCCGAGCTGCCCCGGCACGTCCTGGCGCAGGCGCACGGTGAGCACCCGGTTGACGGTGACCGGCCCGATGTTCGCTGCTGTCAGCGCTTCTCGTGCCCTCTCGGCGTCGTCCACCAGGAAGTGCGCGATCGCCAGGCCGGCGTGGGTGAACACCCCGCCGCCCTCCAGGCCGACCCCCGCGGCGCCCAGCACCTGCCCGAAGTCGGCGAGCGCGCCCGGCCGGTCCTCCAGCAGCACCGCGACGTCGCGCCAGGCCGGTGGTGCGCTCACGCCGTCACCACCGTGGCGTCGATCGTGACCGCACCGGACAGGGAGTTCGCGACGAAGCAGCCGCGGTGCGCGAGATCGACCAGCCGGAGCACCTTCTCGTGGTCCGTGCCGGGGGCGACGCCGATGGTGGGACGCAACTCGACGACGGCGACGCGGGCCGGGCGCTGTTCGTCGTCCATGCGCCCGGTCGGCCGGTCGGTGTAGGAGAGCACGTCGACGCCGCGGTGCGCCGCGACGGCCAGGAACGACAGCAGCTGGCAGGAACCGGCCGCCAGCACCAGCAGCTGCTCCGGGTTGAGCAGCCCCGGGTCGCCGCGGAAGGCGGGGTCGGCGCTGAGCGCGAGGGTGTGGTCGCCGGGAGCGGTCCCGGCGGAATGGCCACGCGGGTAGGCGTCGTAACCGGCGCCGGTCGAGCCCTGCCAGCTGATCGACGCGGGGTAGGTGTGCACCGTCATGCCGCGCACCGTAGACCGGGGACGTTTCGGCCGGGGCCGAAACGCCGTGCGCCTACAGTCGGGACATGAGCCGTGACCTGTCCACGATCGGCCGGGCCCTGGCGGCGCCCGCGCGGGCGACGTTCCTGGCGGTGCTGATGGACGGTTCCACCCGCCCCGCCGGGGAACTCGCCCGGGCGGCCGGGGTCAGCGCCGCCACCGCCAGCGAGCACCTGGGAGTGCTGCTCGACGCCGGGCTGGTGGACTGCGTGCCGCGGGGCCGTCACCGGTTCTACCGGATCGCCGACGACTCGGTGGCCGCGGCCCTGGAACAGCTCGGCCACCTCTGCCCGCCCGCCCCGGTCCTGACCCACGCCCAGCACCGCGGCCGGCGCGACCTGCTGCGCGCGAGGCTGTGTTACGACCATCTGGCCGGCCGGCTGGGCATCGCCCTGACCCGCTCGCTGACCGGCCGCGGCTGGCTCGACCCGGCGGACCTGGCCCTGCGCGACGACGGGGAGCGGGCGATGACGGCGCTCGGGATCGACGTCGCCGCCCTGCGCGCGGGCCGCCGCCCGCTGACCCGGTCCTGCCCGGACTGGACCGAGCGGCACCCGCACCTGGCCGGCGCGCTCGGCGCCGCCCTCGCCACGCACTTCACCGGGCAGAACTGGCTCACCCGGAGGCCCGGCGGCCGGGGCCTGGACGTGACGGCGGCCGGGCGCCGGGCGCTCACCGGGACGTGGGGGCTGGATCTCAGCGGGCTGGAGACGGCTCCCGGATCGCTGCGGACGGCGGGCTGAACCGCCGGGGGCATGGCAGAACCCGCGCCCGCCCCGCAGACTGAGGCGATGATCCGTACCCCCGAGCAGCTGGAGGCCCTGATCCCGGCCGCGGCGCTGCGGGCCGACGACTCCTGGTGGCCCCGGCCCGGGCCGGACCCGTTCCGGCTGGTGGTGGGGGCACGCACGCTGCCGGCGGAGCAGTGGCTGCGGCCCCGTCCGCACGACGCGGCCCTGGTCACCTGGCGCCGGGCGCTGCTCGACGAGCAGGGGGAGGCGGCCTTCCAGGCGCTGCCCGGAACCACGGCGGCGGGGCGGGCCGTGCTGGATCTGGTGTGCGGGGTGACGGGAGACGTCTCGTCGTCCTCCATGACCGGCCGGCACCCGCTGGACCTGGCCGGGCGGCTGGTGGCGGAGGACCTGTGCCTGGTCGACCTCACCGGTGGCCGGCCCCGGCTGACCGGCGCGAGCCTGGCCATGCCGAACCGGTGGCTGCTGGCCGACAAGCTGGGGCGCGACATGCTCGCCGTGCACGTCCCGGTTCCCGGCTACGCCGGGCAGCTCGCGGCGGTGGTCGACCGGTTCCTCACCGGGCTGCGGGAGCACCGGATCATGACGCGCGCCAACTGGGCGATCACCGACGACCCGCGGCTGTTCCAGCCCGCCGCCGACTCCCGGGCCCGGCAGGGCGACCGGATCCGCACGCCCGCCCAGGCAGCCGTCTCGCTGCACGTGCGGGTGGAGTACCAGACGCTCCGGTTGCTGCCCGAACCGGCGCGCGACAGCGCGCTTTTCACCATCCGCACCGCGCACGAGCCGCTGTCGGCGCTGGCCGACCGGCCCGCGGTGGCCGGAGGGCTGGCGGCCACGATCGCCGTGATGCCCCCGGCCGATCTCGACTACAAGGGCGTACTGCCCTACCGGGAGGCGGTTCTGGAGCTGCTGCGCGGGTACGCCGGCCAGACCTGAGGCAGGTCCGGCGGAGCCGTGTCCGAACGTGGTTCCGGCCCGGACCGCCGGACCGTCGGCAGGGGCTTTCCCTCTTGTCCGGTTCTGTCCGGGCCTCCAGGGTGTGACGGGTGAGCTCGACGTCTCTGGTCGCGGCGTCGTCCCCGTCGTCGCTGCCGCCCTCGGCCACCCGTCAGTGGTGGCGCACGCTGGCGATGACGGCTGCCCTCTCGCTGCTGGGCGCCGTGGTGATGGGACCGCTCTGGCAGGAGTACCCGCTGGTGGCCGCCGGCAGCCTGCTGTTCGGGGCGATGTTCACCTGCGCCGGGGTGATCCTCTGGGGCGAGCCGGGGCACCGCCGCACGGCCGTGCTGCTGATCGCCGCGGCCCTGCTGTGGTCGCTGGGCTGGAGCGAGGAGTGGGCCTTCGGGCCGATGCCGTTGCTGTCCGGGCCGTCCAGCTTCCTGGCGCTCTCGCTGGCCGTGTGGGCGATGTTCCGCTACCCCGAACCGGCGCTGATGAACCGCGTGGAGCGGGTGTTCGTGCTGGTGCTCGGGGTGGTGGTGGTCGGCGGCATCCTGGCGCAAGACCTCACCATGCGCCCGGAGTGGAAGGACTACGACCCGGGCTCGTGGTGGATCACGCTGCACGCCGACCGTACCCTGAACGACGCGGTGATCCAGCTGAACAGCGCCTGCCAGCTGGTGCTGGCCACCGGGTTCACGGCGCTGTGGGTGGTGCGCATCCGGCGCATGCGCGGGCTCGACCGCGACCTGCTCGCCCCGATGGCTGTCAGCGCCCCGGCCGCCACCCTGGCCGCGGTCACCGTGCCGGTGGTGCAGCTGCTCGGCTGGCACGGCGCCGGGCGCGACGTCGCGTTCGCGGTGCAGGCCGCGGTGTTCGCCAGTGTCCCGGTGGCGTTCCTGGCCAGCGTGGTGCGGCGGCGCCTGGCCGACGACGCGGTGCTCACCCTGGTGCGGCGGGTGCAGCGCCACCCCACCCCCGAGGCCGTGCAGAGCGCGCTGCGCTCGGCGCTGCTCGACGACTCGCTGCGGGTGCTCTACTGGGCGCCGGAGCTGAACACCTACGTCGACGTGTCCGGGGTGCCGGGGGGCGAACCCGGCTCCGGTGATCGCCTGCGGTTGCCGGTCACCTCGGCGGTGGGCGCCTCGCTGGCCCTGATCGACACCGACCCGGTGCTGCGCCGGCACCCGAACGTGGTCACCAACGCCGTGGCGGCCAGCGGCCTGGCCCTGGAGAACGCCCAGCTCCAGGCCGCGGTGCTGGGCCGGCTCAGCCAGGTGCGGTCGGTGCGCATGCAGGCGGTGCAGGCCGGGGTGACCGAGCGCCGCCGGGTGGAGCGCGACCTGCACGACGGCGCCCAGCAGCGTCTCCTGGCCCTGAAACTCTTTCTGGCGGCGTCCGACTCGCCCACCCTGCCGGATCCCTCGCGCGAGCGGCTGCGCGGCATCAGCCAGGAGCTCTCCCTGGCCCTGGACGAGCTGCGCGACCTGGCGCGCGGCATCCACCCGGCGGTGCTGAGCCAGGCCGGGCTGGGCGCGGCGGTGGAGGCGATGGCCCAGCGGCACCCGGTGGCCGTCGACGTGGCGCTGCCCGGCGGCCGGTTCCCGGCGGCCACCGAGGAGACCGCCTACTTCCTGGTGTGCTCGGTGCTGGACACGATGAGCGAACCGGACGGGGACGCCCGGGTGGAGGTGCGGGGGCACACCAGCGAGGGGGTGCTCACCGTGGAGATCGAGATCCACGACGACCGCCCGACACCCCTGCGGCTGGGCGCCGAGCTGCCGGGCATGCTCGACCGGGTGCGGGCGCTCGGCGGTGACATCATGTTCTCCGCGCTGGGGCGCGGCGGGTCGCTGATGGTGGCGGCGATTCCCTGTTCCTAATGGTGGACGTCCGACCGCCCGGTTCCGGGGTGGTCAGGATCAGGCCGGGAAGGGTTTCGCACAGCCACTTCTCGGACTCGTCGAGCGTCCACCCGAGGTCGTCGGTGCGGATGAAGTAGGCCGCGTTGCACAGGTGCAGCCAGAGCAGGTCGACGGCCCGCCCGGCCGGCACGCCCAGCGCGCCGAGCTCGTCGAGGCGGTGCGTGGTGAGCTCCAGCCCGGCCCGCATCGAGCGGTGCGCGATGTCCTGGCTCTCGCGCACCGCCGGATCCTGCGCCGCCGCGGCCGCGACCTGGCGCATGAGCGGTGACCAGGCCTCGAACTGCTCGCGGGTGACGTGCACCGTGTAGGCCAGCAGCTCGGCCGGGTCGGTGGCGGTGCGCAGGCGTTCCAGGATGCCGGCGATGTCTTCGGACTCCGTGCCGGCCAGTAGCAGGGCCCGCAGCAGGCCGCTCTTGCCCCCGCCGACCGCGTACACGGTGGCCGGGGCGACCCGGGCGGCGCGGGCGATCTCGTCGACCTTGGTGGCGAAATAGCCCTGGGAGATGAACAAGTCGCGGGCGGCCTCGGTGATCGCCTGCCGGGTGAGCTCCGCGTACTCGGCCCTGCGTCCCTTACCTGCCTCTTTCGCCACCCCCGGATCCTAGCTGCTATGTTCGCCAGAGTTGACTCTGATGAATCAACGAAACTCCAGAAAGGGGAGTTCGCTCTTGCGTATCCTGATCAGCAGCTGCCCGGCGCACGGCCACCTGCTGCCGATGCTCCCGCTGGCCCGGGCCGCCCAGCAGGCCGGTCACCAGGTCGCCCTGCTCAGCCACCCGTCCGTCGGCGGGCTCGCGCCGTTCCTGCCGCTGCTGCCCGCCGGGCCCTCGGTGCCGGAGACGCTGGCCGAGGTGATGCGGCGCTCCGGCGTCGACGCCCGCGACGTGCCGATCGACGAGTCCGCCGAGAACGCGCAGCAGGGCCCGATCGACTTCTTCGTGCACGCCCGCATGGACCTGGGGGCGGAGCAGGCCCTGGCCGCGGCCCGCGACTTCGCGCCCGACCTGGTGGTGGCCGACATCGCCGACCTGTACGGCCCCTACGTGGCCGCGGCGCTCGGCGTGCCCTGGGCCGCGCACGGCGCCAGCCTGCCGTTCAACGAGCAGCTGGCGCGGTTCTTCGAGGCCGCCACGATCGAGCGGTTCGCCCGGGAGAACGTCCATTTCACCGGGCCGGTGGCCTATCTCGACCCCTGGCCGGACCTGCTGCTGCGCCCGTCCGACGTCTACCCGGCCCCGCGCATCCCGGTGCGCGCGCAGCCGCACGCCGGTGACGGGCCGGTCTGGCAGCGCCCCGCCCACGGCGAGCGGCCCACGGTGCTGCTGACGCTCGGCACGGTGGTGGAAGACCCGCAGGCGCTCGGCGGGGCGCTGGATTCGCTGCTGGAACTCGACGTGGACGTGATCGTGGCCCCGCACGCCGCCGGCGACCTGGGCGGCCGCACGCCCGACCCGCAGCGGGTGCACGTGGCCGGGTTCGTGCCGATGAAAGACCTGCTGGACAGCGGCGTCGACGTGGTGGTGACGGCCGGCGGAGCGGGCACGGTGCTGTCCGCGCTGTCGGCCGGGGTGCCGCTGGTGCTGCTGCCGCTGGGGCTGGACAAGCCGATGAACGCCGACCGGGTGGCCTCGGTGGGCGCCGGCACGGTGGTGAACGCGCCGGGCGAGATCGCCCCGGCCGTCGCCGAGGTGCTCGCCCACCGGCACTACGCCGAGGCCGCGGCCCGGGTGGCCGACAGCGTCTGCTCCTCCCGGCCGGCCCCGGCCGCCCTCGACCTGCTCATCGAAACCGCTCTGACGACAAGGAAGTCCCGCTGATGACCCTGCTCCGTATCGACGCCAGCATCCTCGGGCCGTACTCGGCCGGCAGCGAGCTGGCCGACCTGGTGCTCGAGGCCTGGAGCGAGCGGCGCCCGCACGAGCCCGTCGTCACCCGGCACCTGGGCACCGACCCGCTGCCGGCGACGGCCTGGGCGGCGGCGGTGTCGTCGTTCTCGGTGCCCGAGGAGCAGCGGACCCCGGCCCAGCGCGAGGCACTGGCCCTGGCGCACGAGCTGATCACGGAGGTGCGCTCGGCCGACGCCCTGCTGCTGGCGTTCCCGCTGTACAACTGGGGTGTTTCGCAGAACGTCAAGGTCTGGATCGACCTGCTGGTGGCCGGCGGCGCCGCCACCGAACGGGTGCTCGAGGGCAAGCCGGTGGTGTTGGTGAGCACCCGCGGCGGCGCCTACGGGCCGGGCATGCCGCGCGAGGGCTGGGACCACAACACGCCGTACCTGCGGCAGGTGCTCGCCGGGTTCTGGGGCGCCGACCTGACCGTGGTGGAGCGCGAACTCACCCTGGCCGGAACGGATCCCGCGCTGGACCGGCTGGCCGCCGAGGCCGAGGCGGAGCGGCTGCGGGCGCGTGCGGAGGCCACGGCGGCGGGCAGGGCGCTGGCAGGCTGAGCGGGTCTGCTCACTCCTGGGTCATGTCGCCGTAGGTGGGCACGCCGATCCGGTCGTAGGTGAGCTGGACGGTGCCGCCCGGGTGCACGATCCCCTCGGCCAGGTGCAGGGCCGCGGGGATCGTGCCCTCGCCGAACACCCGCTTGCCGCTGCCCAGCAGCACCGGGTACTGCCACAGGTGCAGCCGGTCGACCAGGTCCAGGCGCAGCAGCGACTGCACCAGGCCGAGACTGCCGATCACGTGGACGTGTTCGTGCCGTTGCCTGAGCTCGCCGACGGCGGTGGCCAGGTCGCCGGGGATCAGCGACGAGTTCTGCCAGCCCAGGTCGCCGGACAGGGTGCGGCTGGCGACCCGCTTGGGCACGGCGTTGAGCAGGGACGTCCAGGGGATACCGGCGGGGGCCTGGGGCCAGTAGGCGGCGAAGATGTCGTAGGTGCGGCGGCCGAGCAGCAGCACGTCGAGGGTCTTGGCCTGCTCGAACACGGCGTCGGCCCGATCCTCTTCGAGCAGCGGGGCCTGCCAGCCGCCGTGGGTGAAGCCGCCCTCCGGATCCTCCTGGGGGCCGCCGGGTGCCTGCGCCACACCGTCGAGGGTGATGAACTCGGTGACGACGAGCCTGCCCATGGTTCCTCCTGCGGTCGAGTCCGGATCCGCTGACCTCCAGGAGACCGCCCGGCCGGGCGGAACTCATCGCCTTGCGGCGAAACCGTCCGGGCGCCGGCCGGCGCGGATATTCTCGGGGGCACCGGACCTGCCGACCGAGGGAACGACATGTCCATGCCGCAACACACCCCGGTGCGCCGACGCGACTGGGAGAGGATCGGCGCCGTCGCCGGGGTGGTCGGCGTCGTCATCGCGCTGGTGGCGATCCTGGTCAGCCACTCCGACGCGAGCAGCGGCGACACCACCGGCACGCAGCAACCGGCGGTGCAGGGGCAGAACCCGGTTCAGGACGAGGACACCTCGCCCGGGACGGAGCGGACCACCTCCGGGCAGGACCTGCTCGATGCCCTCGACCTGCCCCGGGCCTACGTCGGCACCTGGCGGGGCATGGTGAAACAGGGCGACCAGAAATACCTGGCCGTGCTCCGGCTCACCGCCGGCTCGGCGGGGGAGTCGGTCGGCGGCAGCGAGTACCCCACCCTGGAGTGCACCGGCGAGCTCCAGCTGATCAGCGGGGGCGACGACGTGGTGGTGAAGGAGGACGTGGACTCCACGGGCTGCGTCGACGTCGAGATCCGGCTGGCCCTGCGCGACGACGGCACGCTCGACTACCGGGTGGAGGGGAACGGTTTCCTGGTGGAAGCCTGCCACGGCGTGCTGGCCCGGGAACGCGAGAAGTGACCGCCTAGGGCGTGTTTTGGAATTCCATGCCTACTGCGGGGCACCCGTGACGCCGTCTGACCGCGTCCGGCGTGGCCCCACGTAGAACACCGCTACGAGGGGCCCCACCGGCCGCGTCAGCCGACGCCCCGGGCACCTCCTCGCTACGGCAGCGAATTCCAAAACAAGCCCTAGGACGGCACCGGCGCGAGCGACGCGGCCAGGTTCTCTCCCCAGCGCTGGGCGTGGTCCAGTTCGCCGTCCTCCATCGGCCCGAGAACGCCCTTCGCGCAGAAGGATTCGTGGCCGCGCAGCTGAAGACCCAGACGCCGCAGGCGATGACTGACGGTGCGCGCCGGCCGGCCGGTGAACGGCCCGCCGGCGTGCGTGTCGAACGACGCCGCGGGAATGCCCGCCGGGTGCAGGGTCTCGAGCCAGTCCCGCACGCTCGCGCAGGCGTACCGGTCCACCCCGTCGCCCTCCGGGACGCCGTGGCCCAGGGCGTGGGTGGGGGCGCCGACCACCAGCAGGGCGACGTCGTCGCCGAGCACGACCGGGGCGCTCGCCGGGGTGTGGATGTCGACCCGCACGACCGTCCCGAGCCCGGCGGCGACCGCCCGGGCCACCGACTCGGTGTTGCCGAACCTGGACTCGTACACCAGCAGTGCCCTCATGGCTGCCCTCTGAACCTCGGTGGATCATGATGTTTCGGTGACACCAGTCTGGACGGCACGCCGGACCGGACGGAGGGGCAGAAGTCCCCGCACACCCGACCGGAAGTCTCCGATTACCTCGCCGGTAACCCTTGGGGATGTGGCAGTCTCGAGTCGCGGAACGCGGTGACCAGGTTGCTACACCGATGACGACGGGGGCCCGATGAACCGGACGACCATGCGGGAGACGGAACCGGACCGGCCCGCCCTGATCTTCACGCCCGAGGTCAAGGCCGACTCGCCCCGGGTGCTCGCCGAACTGCGGGCCCGCGGCCCGGTGCAGCGGGTCCGGCTGGGCAACGGCCTGGCCGCCTGGGCCGTGCTGTCGTACGAGGAGGCCCGCGCCGCCCTCACCCACCCGGACCTGCGGCACGACCCCACGCCGTCCGAGAAGGCCCTGGAGGCGGTGGGTTACACGGTGCACAAGCCGGGCCACGGGGTGGGCGGCTCGATGCTCCAGCTGGATCCGCCCGACCACACCCGGTTGCGCCGCCTGGTGGCGCCCGCCTTCAGCCCGCGTCGCACCCGGCTGCTGACCGAGCGGGTGCACGAGATCACCGCCGGGCTGCTCGACGCGATGGCGCCGCGCGGTGAGGCAGACCTGGTCGAGGCGTTCACCGCGCCGCTGCCGGTCACCGTGATCTGCGAGCTGCTGGGCATCCCGGCGGCCGACCGCGACAGCTTCCGGCGCTGGACCGGCGACTTCCTCGGGCTGCCCTCCGACCGGCAGCGGGCGGCGGGGCTGAGCCTGAACGGCTACGTCGCGGAGCTGGTGGAGCGCAAGCTGGCCGAGCCCGCCGACGACCTGCTGTCCGACTTGACGCTCCAGTCCAGCACCCAGGACGGCCGGCTGTCGCGGGCCGAGTTGATCGGCACGGCGGTGCTTCTCGTCATCGCCGGGCACGACACCACGGTGAACCTGATCGGCAACGCGATGGTGGCGCTGTTCCGGGCGCCGCACCAGGCCGACCTGCTGCGGGCCCGGCCGGAACTGGTGGAACAGGCCGTGGAGGAGTTCCTGCGCCTGGACTCGTCGGTGGAGGCGTCCACGCTGCGGTTCGCGGCGAACGACCTGGAGCTGGCCGGGGTGCGCATCCGGCGGGGTGACGTGGTCGCCGTGTACCTGGGGCAGGCCAGCCGGGACGCGCCGCAGGCGGAGGGCACCGACCCGGCCGTTCTCGACGTCACCCGGCCCGGCCCGCGGCACGTGGCGTTCGGTCACGGCATCCATCACTGCCTGGGCGCGCCGCTGGCCCGCATGGAGGCGTCCGTCGCGATCGGCGCTCTGCTGCGCCGGTTTCCCGACCTGCGCCTGGCGGTGCCGCTCGACGACCTGTGCTGGATCCCGGTCGGCATGATGCGGGGTCCGCTGGAGCTGCCGGTGCGGTTCACGCCACGCCCGCACGGTACAACGGTCCGATGAGGGACGACGGGGAGGCCGTGCCGGGCTCCTCGTCGTCCATCATTGGTTGCCGGGTGACGGGAGGGCTGTGAGGATGGCTGGATGCGAATCCTGCTGGTCCTGGTCGTCATTGCCGTCGCGTTCGTGCTCTACCAGCGGTTCGTGCGGTGACCTGTACCGCCACAGGGCGGGCACGGTCAGGGCGATGACGACGACGGCCAGCACGGTGGCCGCGCCGCCGGCCGCCACCGTGGCCCTCGGCCCGATCCCGGGCGAGACCAGACCGTGCAGCACACCCGCCAGCTGCGGCCCGCCGATGAGCAGCACCGTCAGCGAGCCCTGGATGCGCCCGCGCAACGCGTCGTCGGTGTACTGCTGGCAGACGGCGTTACGGAAGGTGCTCAGCACGAAGTTCACACCGCCCCCGGCCACCAGCGCGGCCAGCGCCAGGGGCAGTCCCGGCGCGAAACCCAGCAGCACCAGGCTGATTCCCCAGGCGACGGCCGCGCCGGTCAGCCACACGCCGTGCCGGCGGGCGCGGGTGAAGCCGCCCGACACCGGACCGGTGGCGAGCGTCCCCACCGGATACGCCGCGCAGAGCAGGCCCAGGGCCGGGCCGCCCCCGGGCGGGTCGCCGAACATGTCCACCGCGAGCTCGGGGAACAGGCTGAAGGGCAGGCCGAACGCCGTCGCGGCGAGGTCCACACCCATCACGGCGGCCAGCACCCGCTGCGCCGCCAGGTAGCGGAAACCCTCCAGCACCCGGCCCGAACCGTGTGCCGATTCGATGGCGGGCAGCAGGGGCGGCGCGGGCAGCGCAGGCAGCAGGAACACCGCCCACAGCACCGTGAGCAGGGCGGCACAGTCGAGTAGGTAGAGGGTGGACAGCCCGGCCAGCGGGATCAGCGCGCCGGCCAGCAGCGGCCCGGTCACCGACCCCAGTCCGCGGCTGAGGGAGCTGAGAGCGGCTGCGGCGGGCAGAAGTTCGCCCGGCACCAGACGCGGCACCACGGCCCCGGTGGTGGTCATGACCGCGCCGAGCGCGACGCCCTGGGCGGCCACCAGCACCAGCATCAACGGCACCGACCGCACGTCGAGCACCCCGCGCAGCCAGAACAGGCCGAGCACGAGAGCCAGCACGGAGTGGGCGGTCAGGAGCAGACGACGCCGGTCCGTGGTGTCGGCGAGCACCCCGCTGCCCAGCGACGACACCAGCAGGGCGACGAACGAGACGGTGGACGACGCGGCCATCACCGCCGACGACCCGGTCAGCTGGAACAACTGCGCCGGCACGGCCATCACGGCGAACGACCCGCCGACCGCCGCGACCACCCCGGCCGCCCACAGCCGCCGGAACTCCGGCACCGCCAGCGGACGCAGGTCGACGGTCAGCCTGTCCCACCGGCCGTTCTCCCACCGGCCGCTGCCCCGGTGTCGGTGACTGCCACGGTGTCGGTCACTGCCCCGGCGTCGGCCGCCCGGGTGCCGGCCCGGCCGGCTCGTCACCGGAGCGACTCGTGGATGTCGGCGACCACGCAGCTCACGTTGTCCGGGGCGCCGGCCTCGTGGGCGGTGTCGATCAGGGCGGTGGCCGCCGTCGCCGCGTCGGTGGTCCGTAGCAGCACGTCCCGCACGCGGCCGGGGCTCACCACCGAGGTGAGGCCGTCGGAGCAGAGCAGATAGCGCTCGCCGGCCCGGACCTGGTGCAGGCTGATGTCGACCCGGGGATCGGCGCTCCCGTCGAGGGCCCGGGTCAGCAGACTGCGCTGCGGGTGCGAGCGGGCCTCCTCGGGACTCAGCCGGCCGGAGTCGACCATGAACTGCACCACCGAGTGGTCGTGAGTGATCTGTGAGAGCACGCCGTCGCGCAGCACGTAGGCCCTGGAGTCGCCGATGTGGGCCAGCGCCAGCCCGGACCCGGTCCAGAGCAGGGCGGTGAGCGTGGTGCCCGCCGGGACGTCGTGCCCGCCCCGCGGCAGCCGGCCGATTCCGGCGTTGACCTCGTGCACGGCATCGAGAAGGGCGTCCTGCATGGCGTTGATCAGGTCGGCCGGCTGCACCCCGGCGCCCGGCGGCGGGCCGGACTCCAGCAGCCGCAGTGCCCGCACCGCACCCGCGCTGGCCGGTGCGCCGCGGGTGCCGAAACCGTCGGCCACCACCAGCAGACGCTCACCGGACCAGGCGGCGTCCTGGTTGCTCTCGCGCACCAGACCCACGTCGGTGCGGGCGGCGTGGTCCACGAAAAATCCACGCACGGACGACGAAACCCGCCCGTCCACCACCAGATTCACCACGCCGCTCCCCGCGGCCCCCTGCCGGGCGAGCTCTTCCACCAGCGTCCGGGCCAGCTCGCGGCGCTCGGCCACGTCGGCCTCCACCCGGGCCCAGAAGCCGGCGATCTCCCGCGACGCCAGGCCCGGTTCCAGGTCGCAGACCAGCCGGATCTGAGCCAACGGCATGCCGAGCCGCCGCAGCCAGGCCACCAGCCGGGCGCGTTCCAGCTGCCCGGCGGTGTAGAAGCGGTACCCGGTCACCGGGTCCACACTGGCCGGAACCAGCAGCTCCAGCTCGGCGTACAGACGCAACGCCTTCGCCGACAGACCCGCCGCCCGCGCGAACGTGCCGATGGTCAGCCGGTCCGGCATCCGGTCGTCTCCCGCGCTCGCCGTCACGCCGGACATCGTGGACCTTTCCCCAGGGACAAGGTCAATGCCCTGCGCACGAGCCGGCCTCCTGGACCTCCTGGACCACTGGTGCTGGGGCGGCGGATCGAGCGGGCAGCCGACGGGGATGCGTTTCGTTTTTGACACCACCCAGGGCGTCTGGCCGGTGTGAAAAATCGAAGGGTGGGCAAGGGGGAGGGCAATGATGCTTGGGGCTTGGGGCTTGGGGCTTGGGGGGTGGGGGGTGGGGGTCACCGACTGCACGGGCGGGTGGTGGGGGAGCAGAGGTCAGGTTCCCGGCGGCCGCACCCGCCGGATCCGGATCGGCCCGCGCGCGGTGGAGGGGTCGACCACCCGCCCCTGCTGGGTGATCTCGACCTGGCCGGCCGCGGTGAGCCGCCGGGCGGCGGCGCGGGCGGGTTCCATCAGGTCGCGCCAGTCCTCGCCGCCGATCGCCCGGGCCGCCTCGGACGGGCAGATCGTGGCCCCGTCGCGCCGCGCGGCCAGCAGGTCCAGCACGGTGCGCTCCAGCCGGGCGCCGGTGTCCGCGGGCTTGTTCCGGCGGCACCGCTGCGAGCAGTACCGCACCTGGTCCCAGTCGGCCGCCCACTTCCTGCGCCAGGCGAACGCGCGGCCGCACGAGGCGCACACCTTGGGGTCGGGGGTCTTCACGGCACCACCCTGAGGCCCTGGTCACGTGGCCGCGATCCGGAGCGGTTCTTTTCGTCGTCCACTGTTGTTCAAAGTGTGACGAAACGTGCGTCAAGGGGCACAGGTCGTCACTTGGTCGCCAAAGTTCCAGGTCAAAGGGACTGGCGCCGGGGCGGCCAGTGGATCTACGGTCACTAAGGTTAGGCTCACCTATGAGGGCTTAACCCAGGTAAAACGATCGCCGACCCACTGGAGTTCCAGATGCTGCCCACGTTCGTGATCGGGCTGCGTGAAGGACTCGAGGCGGCTCTCATCGTCGGCATCGTCGCGGCCTTCCTCACTCAGCGCGGCCGCCGGGACCTGCTGCGCTGGGTCTACCTCGGCGTCGCCACCGCCGTCCTGCTCTGCGTCGCCGCCGGTATCGCCCTGGAGCTGGTCTCCCGCGAACTGCCGCAGCGCCGGCAGGAGGGCCTGGAGACCGTGATCGGCGTCTTCGCCGTGGCCATGGTCAGTTACATGGTCGTCTGGATGCGCCGCCACTCCCGCGACCTCAAGGGCGACCTGGAAGGCGCCGCCGGGGCCGCGCTCGCCCAGGGCTCGGGCTGGGCGCTGGTGGCCATGGCCTTCCTCGCGGTCATCCGCGAGGGCCTGGAGACCGTCGTCTTCCTGCTGGCCGCCTTCAACGAGAGCGGCTCCGGCCGCAGCGCCTGGATCGGCGCGCTCCTCGGCATCGTCGTCTCGATCGTGCTGGGCTGGGCCGTCTTTCGCGGCGGCATCCGCCTCAACCTGTCCAGGTTCTTCCGGATCACCGGTGTGGTGCTGGTGCTGGTCGCCGCCGGCCTGGTGGTCAGCGCCCTGCACACCGCGCACGAGGCCGGCTGGGTCAACTGGGGTCAGCAGAGCACCCTCGACCTGACCGCGATCGTGCGGCCGGGCAGCGTGCAGTCGTCGATCCTCACCGGCATGCTCGGCCTCCAGCCGCGTCCGGTGCTGGTCGAACTCGCCGCCTGGCTGGTCTATCTCGTGCCCATGCTGGTCTACGTGGCCTGGCCGCCGAACCGGGTCCCGGGCCGCGCCACGCAGATCCGCCTGGCCGCCGCGCTCGCCGTGACCAGCGCCGTGGCCGCCGTCGCGCTGCTGGTGCTGCTGCCCGCGCGACCGGCCTCCCGGCCGGTCACCACCTCCGGCGAACTGTCGGCACAACACCTGTCCGGCAACCGGTTCCAGGTCGCTGTTCCCTCCGGCACCAGCATCGGCGACACCTCCGACCTGTCCGCGGCGCGCACCCTGCTGCCGTCCGCCACCAGCACGCTCACCCTGGAGCCGGGCGCGCGGACCACGCGTGACGGCGTCACCGTGCAGACCTTCTCGGAGAAGGACGACGAGGTGCCCCTGACCGGCCCGGCCGAGCTCAGCTACGCCGACCTGGCCACCGCCAACGGCGGCCGGCTGCCGCTCGGCGTGCGCGGCGCCGGGGAGTCCGGGGACGGCTCGGTTCCCGTGACTTACTCCGCCACCGGCGAACTCACGCTGACCGTCGCCGCCGACACCGGCCGCGTGGTCGACCTGGTCTGGTCGCAGGGGCTGACCCTGACCACCACGTCGTCCATCGGCTCGGTTCCGGTCACGGCCGGCACCACCACCTCCCGCTTCGACGACGCCGACGTCGCCGCCGCGCTGACGGCGGCCCGTTCCGACACCGCCGACCGCGAGCACCGGCACACCATGACCGTGACGGCCGTGCTGCTCGGCCTTCTCGCCGCGGCCGGCGCGCTGACCGCGTCGGCGCTGGCCACCACCCGGCGCCGCGTGGCGCCGGTGCCCGAGCCGGAACCCGCCGGCTGACCACCCAGACCCTCCACCTCCCGTATCACCCCGATTTTCGAAGGAGCCACCCATGCCCGTCCGCTCAGCCCGGCAGCTCACCCTGGCCGCCGTCACCGCCGGCCTGGTCGTCGGCGTCACCGCCTGCGGCGGCTCGTCGTCCGGCACCGGCAGCACCTCGGCGGCGGCCTCCGGCGACGCCCACACCGCGAACGTCACGGTCACCGCGGCCGACGGCTGCACGCCCGACCGCACCGAGTTCGAGGCCGGCGCCATCACCTTCAACGTCACCAACCAGGACGCCACCGCCGTCAGCGAGGTCGAGCTGCTCGGCGGCCAGCGCATCATCGGTGAGAAGGAGAACCTGCCGCCCGGTTTCGACGGCACCTTCTCGGTCAGCGTGCCGGCCGGCAGCTACACGCTCTACTGCCCCGGCGCGACCACCGAGAACACCACGCTGACCGTCACCGGCACGGCGAGCAGCTCGGCCGACAGCAGCCTTGACGACCTGTACGAGACCGGCACCACGCAGTACGCGGCCTACATCAACGACCAGGTCGGCTACCTGGTCACCACGACCGCCGACCTGGCCGAGGCGCTGCACGGCACCGACCTGGAGGCCGCGCAGGAGGCCTACGCCAAGGCCCGCCCCTACTACGAGAAGGTCGAGGCCGTCGCCGAGTCGTTCACCGCCGGCGACACCGACCTGGACGCCGCGATCGACGCCCGCGACGGTGACGTGCCCGCCGCCGACTGGACCGGGTTCCACCCGATCGAGAAGGGCCTGTTCGACGACAAGAGCCTGGACGGGCTGGGGGATCTCGGCGACGGACTGGCCGAGAACGCCACGAAGCTCCAGGAACTCACGAAGGACCTCACCTACCAGCCCTACGAGCTGGCCAACGGCGCGCAGGAACTGCTCGACGAGGTGGCGAGCTCGAAGATCACCGGTGAGGAGGAGCGGTACTCGCACATCGACCTGCTCGACTTCTCCGGTAACCTGGAGGGCGCCCAGCAGGCCTTCGCCGACCTGGAACCGGCCCTCGACGAGATCGACTCCAGCCTCTCCGACCAGGTCGCGACCAACTTCAGCGCGCTGTCCGACCTGCTCAAGAAGTACGAGGACGCCGACGCGCTGGGCGGTTACACGCTCTACGGCGACCTGAGCTCCTCGGACAAGAAGGCCTTCGCCGCGGCCGTCAAGGCCGTGCAGGAGCCGCTGTCCAGGGTCGCCGCCAAGGTCACCCACTGAGATGGCTGGCGAACCCGCATCCCCGAGCCGCCGGCGTTTCCTCGGCGGCGCGCTCGGGGTCGCCGGTGCCGGGGCGGCAGGGGCCGCGGGCTTCGGTGTGTCCCGCATGGTGGACGACGAGGAGCCGGCCAGTACCGCTGCCGGCAGCCAGGTCTCGCTGTACGGCACGCACCAGGCCGGCATCGCCACGCCCGCCCAGGACCGTCTGGCCTTCGCCGCGTTCGACGTCACCACCACCGACGTCACGGCGCTCCAGACCATGCTGGGGCTGTGGGCCGCGGCGGCGCACCAGATGTCGACCGGGGAACCGGTCGGCGGCACCGGCAGCGCGAACAGCAACCCGGCCGCGCCGCCCCTCGACACCGGTGAGGCCTTCGACCTGGATCCGGCGAACCTCACCGTCACGGTGGGTTTCGGCCCGTCGCTGTTCGACGACCGGTTCGGGCTGGAGAACCGGCGACCGGCCGCCCTGGCCGACCTGCCGGCATTCCCCGGTGACACCCTCGACGCCAACCGCAGCGGTGGCGACATCGGGGTGCAGGCCTGCTCGAACGACCCCCAGGTGGCCTTCCACGCCATCCGCAACTTCGCCCGGATGGCCCGGGGAACGGCCGTGATGCGCTGGACCCAGCTGGGTTTCGGCCGCACCTCGACCACCTCGAAGACCGAGAGCACGCCCCGCAACCTGATGGGGTTCAAGGACGGCACCAACAACATCCTCGCCGAGAACACCGCCGACCTGGACGATTACGTCTGGGTCGGCCCGGATACCGACCAGCCGTGGATGGCCGGCGGCAGCTACCTGGTCGCCCGCCGTATCCGGATGCTGATCGAGTCCTGGGACACCGACTTCCTCTCCGACCAGGAGGCGGTGTTCGGCCGCACCAAGAACACCGGGGCCCCGCTGGGCGGCACGGCCGAGTTCGACACCGTGGACCTGGACGCGAAGGACGCCGACGGCGGACCGGTGATCCCGGCCACGGCGCACATCCGGCTGGCCGCCCCCGCCACCAACGGCGGCATGAAGATCCTGCGCCGCGGCTACTCCTACACCGACGGAATCGACGCCGACACCGGTCTGCTCGACGCCGGGCTGTTCTTCATCTGCTACCAGGCCGACCCGACGAAGCAGTTCGTGCCGATCCAGCAGCGGCTGGGGCACGGCGACGCCCTGAACGAGTACATCCGGCACACCGGCAGTGCGGTGTTCGCGGTCCCGCCCGGCCTCAGCGGCCCGGGGGACTGGTTCGGCAAGAAGCTGTTCAGCACCTGACGCGAGCGGCCCGGACAGCGGTGTGCGAGGCTGTCCGGGTGCGCCGCCCGGTCCTCCGCCTCGCCGGACTCCTCACCCTGCTGTGCGTGGCCGGGCTGCTGACGGCGGCGTTCCTGCCGGTGAGCCCCGACGGCCTGGAAGGCCTGGTGCAACGCTTCGGACTGCTCGCGGCGCCGGTGTTCGTGGTGGTCTCGGCGCTGCTGGCGCTGGTGTTCGTGCCCGGCCCGCTGCTGTCCGCCGCGAGCGGCGCGATGTTCGGTACCGGCCTCGGATTCGCCTGTAGCGTGGTCAGTTCCACGCTCACCTCGGTGCTGGCCCTGCTGATCGCCCGGCGCACGGGCGGTTCCGCGGTGCGGGAGCTGAGCGGTGAGCGCGCCCTCGCCCTGATCGACCTGGCCCGCCGGCACGGCACGGTCGCGGTGGTGGTGCAGCGGCTGATCCCGGGAGTGCCCGACGCGCCGCTGTCGTACGCCTTCGGCCTGCTCGGCGTGCGCGCGGGGCAGATCGCCCTGGGCACGCTGGTCGGGTCGGCGCCCAGGGCGTTCGCCTACACGGCGCTGGGTGACGCCGCCGTCTCCGGCGACCGCACCCTGGCCGTGGTGGCCACCGTGGTGGGGGTGGCGGTGAGCGTGCTGGGTCTGGTGCTGGGCTGGCTGCTGACCCGCCGCCGTCGTTCTACCGGGGACGACGGCCGGCCGCCCTCAGATGTCGCGCCGGGAGGGCGTTCTCACGCTCCGGACGCGGTGAGCAGGAACGCCGGCGAGGACCAGTAGCCGTACAGCGGCCGCACGACGACGTCGCGATAGCCCGCGGCGGTGAGCTGCTCCCGCCACTTGTCCTGGCTCTGCTCCCAGGTGACGCGCTCGGCCCCGGGGCGCAGCTGCCCGGTCAGCACGGGCATCAGGAATCCCTGGGCCACCAGGTCGCGGTCGTCCTGGTACTCGGCCAGGCCGCGTTCGTAGGTGTCGGCCAGGAACCGCAGGTGTTCCGTCTCGCCGACAGGATGGCCGGGCACGTCGAACTCCGCGACGGCCAGCACGCCCACGTGCGGCCGCAGCCGCTCCAGCACGCGGGTGCGCTCGTCGTGGGGGATCGTGTGGAGCGCGAACGTGGACTCGGCCAGGGGCCAGTGGGTTCCGGGCTCCACGTCGTCCAAAAACTGCTGCACGCCGGTGGGCCAGGTGCGGACGCTGCCGGCCGGCAGACCGGCGGACGCGGTCGCCAGCAGGGCCGCGGAGGGTTCGACCAGGTCGATGCGGTGCGGGGCGTGCTGCGCCGTGGCCAGGGCCGGGCGCAGGGCCCGGCCGTTCCCGCAGCCGACGTCGAGCAGGGCCTGGGGCCGGTGCTGGTCGTAGAGCTCGGCCAGAGCGTCGGAAACCGCCTGGTAGAGCGGGACGTTGCCGCCGCCCTCGATGAACGCCTCGAATGCGGCCGGCGCCGCGTACACGGACTCCTTGCGCCCGGTGGACTCCTCGGGCCCGGTGGTCAGGAACTCGGCCAGGGCCGCGCCGAGCAGGCTGCCCCCGTCCGCGGCCCGGGCCGCCAGATCCCGTGCGGTGGGCACGTCTCCCGTGCTCACCGCTCGCAGCGCCTCCAGGTTTGTCGTCCGGGTGTCGTTGATCATGCGCGTCATTATCTGCCGTGGGCCGCCGGCTGTCGCCTGTTCCGGCGATCCCGGGACGCTTCGGGTGGGATCGGAGTCTTGGGGGCACGATGTGTGTACACGAGAGCATGCGCAGGGTCATGGTCCTGAGGCTTCGTGACGGCCCGATGTGCCGCACGCTCCAGGTGCTTTCGGGCCTCGCCCACCGATCATCGTCATGGCCGGGGCGTCAGGTTTCCGGGTCTCGCGCCGGAAGTTCTGCCGCATGACCTTCCGCACGTGAGCGCGTCCTCGGTGGTCGATCACCGATTGACGCATCCGCCGCCGACCTGAGAGAGTTCTAGAAGAGTTGGCGATCTGGGAGGCACGCATGCGTGAGCCGGTCATGATGGACGTCCTGGCGGAGAAGGAGGGTTCCCTCATGCGTGAACCGTCCGGCATCGGCCGATTCGGTGAGTACGGTGGGCGTTTCGTCCCCGAATCGCTGATCCCGGCCTGCCGGGCGATCGAGGAGGCGTTCCGGGATGCCTGGGCCGATCCGGGCTTCCGCGGTGAGCTGGACCGGCTGCTGTCGGTCTACGCGGGCCGGCCGACACCGATGACGCCGGCCACGAACCTGTCCGCCGAGCTCGGCGTCCATCTTCTGCTGAAGCGCGAGGATCTGGCGCACACCGGCTCGCACAAGATCAACAACGTGCTCGGGCAGGCCCTTCTCGCCCGGCGCATGGGCAAGACCCGGCTGATCGCCGAGACCGGTGCCGGCCAGCACGGCGTCGCGACCGCCACTGCCGCCGCGCTGCTGGGCATGGAGTGCACCGTCTACATGGGCGCGAAAGACATCGAGCGGCAGGAGCTCAACGTCTTCCGGATGAAGATGCTGGGCGCCGAGGTCGTCGCGGTGCACAGCGGCAGCCGCACGCTCAAGGACGCCTGCAACGAGGCCATGCGCCAGTGGGTGTCTCGGGTCGAGGACACGCACTACTGCCTGGGTTCCGTGATGGGCCCGCACCCCTACCCGTGGATGGTGCGGGAGTTCCAGCGGGTGATCGGCGAGGAGTCGCGCGGGCAGGCCGCTTCCGCGCTCGGCGCCGGGGTGCCGGACTATGTGGTGGCCTGCATCGGGGGCGGCTCCAATGCCGCCGGCACCTTCGCCGGATTCGTCGGCACGGCTGCCCGTCTGGTCGGCGTCGAGGCGGCCGGCGGGGCCGCGATGGCCCACGGCGAGCAGGGCATCGTGCACGGTTTCCGCTCGAAGGTGCTCCAGGACGAGCACGGCCAGATCGCCGAGGCGCACTCGATCTCGGCAGGCCTGGACTACCCGGGCATCGGGCCGGAGCACGCCCACCTGGGTGACATGGGCCGGGTCCGCTACGTCACCGTGGACGACGGCGAGGTGCTGGACGCGGTGCACCGGCTGGCCCGCAGCGAGGGCATCCTCTGTGCCCTGGAGTCGGCTCACGCCGTGGCCTGGGTGATGCGGGCCGCCGGGACCGACGAGCTCCCGGCCGGTTCGACCGTGGTGCTGACGCTGTCCGGCCGCGGTGACAAAGACATGGCGACCCTGATGGAGCACACTCGGTGAACATCCTCGAAAAGACCCTGCGCACGGCCAGGGACGGCGGGCGCAAGCTCCTGGTCCCCTACGTGACCGGCGGCATCACGGCGGACTGGACCGATCAGCTGCTGGCCTTCCAGGAGGCGGGGGCGGACGCGATCGAGGTCGGGCTGCCCTTCTCCGACCCCATGCTCGACGGCCCGACCATCCAGCGGGCGTCCGACCAGGCCCTGGCCCGCGGGACGACGCTCGACGAGATTCTCGCCGGCCTCGCCGCGATCCGGGACCGGGTGCGCGTCCCGCTGGTGGCGATGACCTACGCGAACCTCGTGGTGCGGCAGGGCTACCGGGAGTTCTGCGGGCGTCTCGCCGAGGCCGGTGTGGCCGGCCTCATCGTGCCGGACCTGCCGCTGGACGAGCTCGACGGCCTGGGCGAGGTGGCCGATGCCGCCGGGATCGACCTGGTACTGCTGGCGGCGCCGTCCACCACCCCGGAACGGATGGACGAGATCTGCCGTCACGGGCGCGGTTTCGTCTACGCGGTGAGCGTGATGGGAACCACCGGGGAACGCTCCGACCTGGCCGCCACCGGCACCGAGCTCGCCGCGGCCGTCACGGCGCGTACGGATCTGCCGGTGCTGATCGGTTTCGGCGTCTCGTCGCCGGAGCACGCCGTCACGGCGGCGACCACGGCCGACGGGGTGGTGGTCGCCTCGGCGCTGATGCGGCGGGTGCTGGAGGGATCGTCCCCGGCCGAGGTCGCGCAGGACGTGGCCGCGATCCGGCGGGCGCTCGACGCCGCGGTGACGAGTGCCGTGGCTGGGTAACCGTTCCCGGGCACGGAGGGCTCGTGTACGGAGGGCTCGTGTACGGAGGGCTCGTGTACGCCGGGCTCGTGTACGCCGGGCTCGTGTACGCCGGGCTCGTGTACGCCGGGCTCGTGTACGCCGGGCTCGTGTACGGAAGGCTCGTGTACGCCGGGCCCATGCTCCGGGGCCTTGTGGATCAGGGCCTGGTGGATCGGGATCTTGTGGGCCAGGGCTTCGCGGACCAGGGCGTCGTGGATCCGGGGCTCGTGCACCGGCTCAGGTGAACAGCCCCACGGCCTTGCTCGGTGCCGGCCTCGGGGAAGCGGCCGAGCAGCGACAGGGTCATCGGGGCGGCGCCGACGAACGGGGTGGCGTCGCACCAGCAGCACACCGGCCAGGCCGAGGTGCACCAGGCCGGGGTGAATCCGGGGAACACGTCGGCCACGGATCCCATCCGCACCGCTTCCCCAGCGCCTCGGCCACGGTGGAGCCGTAGTCGGTGGTGCCGGCCGGGTCGCCGTCCACCCGGTCGCCGGCGGTCAGGCCGGGCCAGGCCGGATCGGGCCGGATCGGGCCGGATCGGGCCCGGCCAGGCCGGATCGGGCCCGGGCCATGTCCCGTGCACGCCCTTCCTCAGCCGCCGCCGAGCAGCAGTACGGCGTTGCCGTGGCCGTGATCCAGCCCGCCGGAACCGTTCTCGTCGAACCGCCGGCCGAACCCGGACAGGATGATCGGCGTCGTCCTGTTCCGGCCGGCGGCGCCCAGGTGCTTCGCGAACGGGGCCAGGGCGGTACTGGCCGCGGTGAGCCGGCGGTGCATCCAGCCGGAGTCGGACCTGCCCAGGTCGAGCGTCGCCACGCGCAGGCCAAGGTCGTCCCTTGATCGGCCGGGCGGTGTCTTACAGGGCGTTGCCCAGGGCCCAGGGCCCGGGTCCGGGTCCGGGTATCCGTAGGTCTTCGGGTCACTGCTCTCCGCTGCCGGGCCGCCGAGGATTCCGGCCGCCTGGCACGCCGCGGAGCTGCCGGACGAGATGCCCGCCGCGGCGACGTCGGCGACCTCGGTGAGCGAGACCCGATGTGCCGGTGGGGCGCATCAGCAGCGTGGCGGTGGCACCGAGCGGCACCGAGCGGCACCGAGCGGCACCGAGCGGCACCGAGCGGCACCGAGCGGCACCGAGCGGCCGCGGCGGCCGTTCACCCGCCGGCACCAGGCTGCGGCGTGAGGTGCCGGCCCTCTGGGGGATGGCTCGCCTGGACCGCGGGGGAGGTTCCTGTGTCGTCCGGGGATCCCTTCGGCGGTTCTCGTCGTCCTCTGGTGGAAAGTCGCAGGTCAGATCAAGCCACAGGGGCTGTTTCGCCAACCTCACGGACGGCTCAAGGAAGTTTTGACGCAGCTGCGGAGGTGCGGATATCGCCCAGTGAGTCGTTGTCGCAGAGGCCTTTTCGTCGAACCCGCGGAGAGGGATGACGATCGCGATGCCGATGGTGCGATCTGCGCGGCGACGGCCGTTGACAGGCGCTGGCTAATTCGTTTAGCTTTTAGCTAACGCAGTTAGCCACGGACTTCACGGAGGACGCCATGACCGAGTACCTGGAGCTCGACGAGGGCACCATCGCCTACGACCTGACCGGGCAGGGGCCGCTGGTCGTGCTCGCCCACGGGATGGGCGACAGCCGCCACTCCTACCGTTTCGTGGCCCCGGCCCTGGTCGCCGCCGGCTACCGGGTGGCCAACGTCGACATCCGCGGCTGCGGCGACTCCGGCGTGGACTGGAAGGGCTACAGCCGCACCGACATCGCCGGTGACCTGGTGGCCCTGGTGCGTCACCTGGGCGGCCCGGCCGTGCTCGTCGGCCAGTCGATCAGCGGGGGTGCCGCCACGATCGCCGCGGCCACCGCGCCCGACCTGATCTCCGGCGTGATCGAGCTGGCGCCGTTCACCCGGGCGCAGTCCGTCGACCTGGGCGGGCTGTTCACGGCGAAGGGTTACCGCACCGGGTCGCTGCTGCTGATGCGGGTGCTGGCGGCCGGCAGCCTGACGGCCTGGACGCGCTACCTCGACCTGGCCTACCCGGCCCGGCCCGCCGACTGGGACGCCGAGCTGGCCCGCATCGAGTCCAAGCTGCGGGAACCTGGCCGGATGAAGGTGCTCCAGAAGATGATGCAGTCGAGCCCGGCCGACGCCGGCGCGCGGCTGGCCGACGTGCGCTGCCCGGTGCTGGTGGTCCAGGGCGGCGCCGACCCGGACTGGGCCGACCCGCGCGCCGAGGGCGAGAAGATCGTCGCCGACCTGGCTCAGGGGCTGGGTGAACTGGCCGTGATCGACGAGGCGGGCCACTACGCGCACGCCCAGACTCCCACCCGCGTGCTCGATCTGGCCCTGCCGTTCCTGGCCCGGACGCTGAACGTTGCCTAGGGCCGGACTCGACCCGGCCGCCGTCACCGCGGCCGCGGCGGCCCTGACCGACGAGATCGGGTTCGACCGGCTCAGCATGGGGCTGATCGCCGAGCGGCTCGGGGTGAAGACGCCGTCGCTGTACAAACACGTCGACGGCCTGGCCGACCTGTCGCACCGGATCGCGGTGCTGGCGATGGACGAGTTCGCCGACACCCTGCGCGACGCCATCCAGGGCCTGGCCGGTGGGGACGCGCTGGCCGCCGCGGCCCAGGCGATCCGCGGGTTCGTGCTGGAGCACCCGGGCCGCTACGCCGCGGCCAACCTGGCGCAGCGGAGCGGGGACGACGATCCGCTGGTCCCGGCGAGCGGGCGGGTGCTGGCCTCGCTCGCGGCGGTGCTGAACGGGTATCACCTGGAGCCCGGGCAGCAGATCCACGCGATGCGGATGCTGCGCAGCGTGCTGCACGGGTTCGCGACGCTGGAGGCCGGCGGCGGATTCCAGATCGACGCGGACGTCGAGGTGAGCTTCCGCTGGATGATCGACTTCGTCGATCGGGGGCTGCGGGCGATCGCCGCTGAAAAGGGCTGAGAAGCTGTCGATTTGCTGTGTCCTGCCGGAGCCGGTCCGGCCGCCGTCGGAGATTTAAAAAGGACTTAGCGTCCTTTAAAGGAGTTGGAACCGACAAACAAGACATATCAACCAATTGGTTGATGATCTCTTGATCCCGTACTGGCAGACTGCCGCGCAGCGATGCGGATCGTGCCCGTTCCGTCACGCAGGCAGTGCGTGGCATTCCCCGGCCGGGGGGCCGTGGGGGTGGGGACACGCAGCGGGCGGGGCCGACGGTGGTCCAGCGGCGCCGGACCCGAGGGGGCCGGTGGCGGCGGCCGGTCGCTTCCGGCGGTGCAGGCTAGACGAAATGGCGGTTGCAGGGCATGACGACGGCGGACACCGTGCGGGCAGGGGCGTCCGGTGCGGCCCAGGACGGCGACCGGGCCACGGCCACGGGTGCTCCGGGTGGGGCCGGGTCACCGGTCCGCACCCGCAGGCGCCCGGTGCTGGTGGCGATGTCCATCCTCTTCGTGGTGGTCGGCGCCCTGCTGATGGCCTGGCTGGTCACGATGCTCGGCGACACCCAGCCGGTGGTCGGGGTGCGCCAGAACGTCGCCCGCGGCGAGGTGATCGAGGAGAGCGACCTGGTCGTGCTCGACCTGGCCGGCGCACCCGGGCTGGACACCGTTCCAGGCTCACGACTTTCGACGCTGGTGGGCAAGCGGGCCGCGCAGGACCTGAGCGCCGGCGGCGTGGTCACCCCCGGCCAGGTCACCGACGAGGTGCTGCCCGCCGACGGCGAGTCCGTGGTCGGCGTCAGCCTGACCAGGGGGCAGCTGCCCGCCACCCCGCTGCTGGCGGGCGACACCGTGCGGGTGGTGTTCACCCCCGGTCAGCAGGACGACGTGCCCCGCGCCCAGCCGCAGACCGTCACCGCCACCGTCGTCTCACCGGGCGTCGCCGACGACCAGGGCCAGGTGGTGGTGGACGTCAGCGTGCCGCAGATCTCCGCGGCCCGCCTGGCCGCCGCGGTCGCCACCGGCCGGGTCGCCGTCGTGCTGGACAGCAACAACTGATGGCCGTCATCACGCTCGCCTCCGGATCGGGCTCCCCGGGTGTCACCACCACCGCGCTGGCCCTGGCCGTCGCCTGGCCCCGGCCGGCCCTGCTGGTCGAGGCCGACCCCAGCGGCAGCTCCGCGATCAGCGCCGGCTGGTTCCGTGGCAGCCCGCCCCACGACGGCGGCCTGCTCAGCCTCGTCATGGCGCACCGGCAGGGCCGGCTCGCCGAGGCCGTGCCCGAGGTCGCCGTCCCGGTCGAGGGCAGCGGCGCGCAGATCCTCGCCGGCACCCGCTCCCCGGCCCAGGCCGCGTCGCTGGCGCCGGTCTGGGAGGCACTCGCCGCCGAGCTGCGGACGATGGACGCCCGGGGCATGGACGTTCTGGTGGACGCCGGCCGGCTCGGGCTGACCGGCACGCCGGAGCCGCTGCTGACCGCCGCCGACGCGGTGCTGCTGGTCAGCCGCACCTCGCTGCCCGCGGTCGCCGGGGTGCGTGGCTGGGCCTCCCGGCTCCAGCGTGACTTCGCCGCCCGCGGCACCGAACACCAGATCGGGCTGCTGACCGTCGGCGACAAACGTCCCTACACCGCCGCCGAAACCGCGCGCACCCTGCGGATTCCCGCCGTCGCCAGCATCACCTGGGACCCGGACGCCGCCGAGGTGTACTCCGACGGCAGGCCGTCCGGCCGCACGTTCGGCCGCGGCGGTTACGCCCGCAGCGTGCGCGCGGCGGTCTCGGCCGTGCAGGAGTTCGTCGCCGCCAACCGGTCCCGCCTCGACGCCGGGAACCTGCTCGACGTGGGGGAGACCACCCGGTGAGCGACCGCAGTCACCAGCCCGGGCAGGGCCTCGACGACCTGCCGCTCTTCCGTGACCTCGGCCCGGCCACCGCCGGCACCGGGCTGCGCGTGGTCGGCACCGATCCCGCGGCCGTCCAGGGTCCCGAAACCCCCTGGGCCGGAATCGGTCTGCCCCGTCCCGGGGTGGGCCGGCCGCTGAACCGGCGGGACTCCCGGCGCGCCGCGCAGGCCACCGGCCCGCTGCGTGCCTCGGTGCCGAACCACGACGCCGGCCTGGACTGGGCCCTGGTGGCCGCCTTCCGCGACCGGGCCTCGCGCCGGCTCACCGAGGCCCTCACCGCCTCCCCCACGCTGACACCCGGCCAGCAGCGGGAACTCGCCCGCAAGATCGTGTTCGACCTGCTCGACGACGCCGCGCGCGACGACATCGCGACCGGCTCCGCGGCCTGGCGTCCCGGCCTCCAGCAGCGGATGGCCGAGACGGTCTTCGACGCGCTGTTCGGCCTCGGGCGGTTGCAGCCGCTGGTGGACGACCCGGACGTCGAGAACATCATGATCACCGGCTGCGACCGGGTGATGCTGGAGTACAACGACGGTCAGCTGCGTCCCGGGCCGCCGGTGGCCGAGAGCGACGACGAGCTGATCGAGTTCCTGGCGTTCCTGGCCTCCCGCTCCGAGGTCAACGCCCGCAGCTTCAGCGAGTCCCAGCCGCGTCTGCACCTGCGGCTCGACGGCGGTGCCCGGCTGGCCGCCACCGCCTGGGTCACGCCCCGCCCGGTGGTGGTGATCCGGCGGCACCGGCTGGTCGACATCTCGCTCGACGACCTGGTGGACCGGCAGATGCTCTCCCCGCTGGCCGCCGGCTTCCTGGCCGCCGCGGTGCGAGCCCGCAAGAGCATCGTGGTGTCCGGGCCGCAGGGCGCCGGCAAGACCACGATGGTGCGGGCCCTGTGCGCCGAGATCCCGCCGTGGGAGCGGATCGGCACGTTCGAGACCGAGTACGAGCTGTTCCTGCACGAGCTGCCCGGCCGTGAGGGCACGGTCATCGCCTACGAGGCCCGGCCCGGCACCGGCGAGCGCGCGGCCGGCGGACGGCAGGCCGGCGAGATCACGCTCGACGAGCTGCTGTACGACTCGTTCCGGTTCAACCTGCAACGCCAGATCGTGGGTGAGGTCCGCGGCAAGGAGATCATCGCCATGATCAAGGCGATGCAGTCCGGCGCCGGGTCGATCTCCACCACCCACGCCGCCACCGCGGTCGGCGCGATCCGCAAACTGGTCACCTGCGCGATGGAGGCCGGCCCGCACATCACCGAGTCCTACGCCCAGCGCGCCGTGGCCGAGGACATCGACGTGATCGTCCAGGTGCACCTGCACACCGACCCGGGCAGCGGAGACGGCCGCGACCAGCCGGTGCGCACGCGCTGGGTGAGCGAGATCGTCGCGGTGCACCCGGGTGAGCAGGGACCGGCCCGCACCACGGTCTTCGGCACGGAGAGCTACCGCGAGGCCCGGGCCCTGGCCTCGGTGCTGCCCGACGAGTATCGCGAACTGGCCGCCTACGGCTTCGATCTCGACGCGTTCGCGCGGGAGGCCGGCTCATGACGTCCACCACGCTGATCGCGCTCCTGGCCGGGCTGCTCCTGCTCGGCGGCCTCACCGGCGTCGTCGCCGGGCTGCGCCGCACGCCGGTGCCGCCGGCCGGCCCGGCCACCGCCGCCCGGCCCTCCCGTCTGCATGGCCTGACCCCGCGCACGCGACAGCTGCTGCTGGCCGGGCTGGTGGCCGGGGTGGTGGCGGCGCTGGTGTCCGGCTGGCTGATCGCGCTGATCGTGCTGCCGGTGGCGTTCGCCGGCCTGCCCTGGCTGCTGTCGGCCCCCGAGACCTCGCTGCGGATCGAGCGTCTGGAGGCGATGGAGGAGTGGACGCGGTCCCTGGCCGGAGTGCTGACCGTCGGCCTGAGCCTGGAGAACGCCCTGATCACCGCCCTGCGCTCGACCCCGCCGCCGATCCGGGCGGAGGTCGCCACGCTGGTGGCCCGGCTGAACGCGCGCTGGCCCACCGACCGCGCGCTGCGGGCCTTCGCCGACGACATGGACGACCCGACCGCCGACCTGATCGCGATGAACCTGGTGCTCGCCGCCCAGCGGCGCGGCACCGGCCTGGCCGCCGTGCTGGAGGGGCTGTCCGAGTCGGTGGCCGCCGACGTGCGCTCGCGCCGGGCGGTGGAGGCCGACCGGGCCAAACCCCGGGCCACGGCCCGGGCGATCACCGTGATCACGATCGGGGTGCTGGTGCTGCTCACCTTCAACGGCAGTTACATCGCTCCCTACGGAACGGCCGCCGGGCAGCTGGTTCTCGTGCTGCTGCTCAGCCTGTTCGTGGCCACCCTGGTCTGGCTCCGCAGCATGGCCAGGGGTGAGCCGCTGCCCCGCATCATCGGCACCGGCCTGGACCGGCCCGGCGGTTCGGGGGCGGGCCGATGACCGTCGTGCAGATCGCGCTCGCCGCGGGCGGTCTCATCGGCCTGGGCGTCTCGCTGGTGGTGTGGCGGCTGGCCCCGGCCACGCCCGACCTGGCCTCGGCGCTGGAGAATCTCGACCCGGAGCGGTCGCTGCGGCGCAGCGGCTACACCGGGCCGGTGCTGCCCGCGGGCGCCCAGGACCGGGCCGGGCTGTTCGTCATGCGCACCCCGATCGCCGCGGTGTGGAACGTGCCGGTGCGCGAACTGGCACTGCTCCAGATCCCGGTGCACCGGTACTGGGGCGAGAAGGCGCTGTACTTCCTGATCGGCCTGATCTTCCCGCCGGTGGTCACGCTGCTCGCCACGCTGCTGGGGATCGGCCTGCCGTTCGTCGTCCCCCTGCTCGCCTCGCTCGTGCTGGCGGTGGGGCTGAGCCTGCTGCCCGACTACAACGCGCGCTCCGACGCGGCCGCCCGCCGCCACGAGTTCGCCCGGGCGCTGGGCGCCTATGTCGACCTGGTGGCCCTGGAACGGGCCGGCGGCTCGGGTCCGCGGCAGGCCATGGAGAAGGCCGCGAGCGTCGGGGACTCCTGGGTGTTCCGGCGGATCGCGGAGGAACTGGCCCGTTCCGGCTGGAGCGGCCTGCCGCCGTGGGACGCCCTCAGCGCGCTGGGCGACGAACTCGGCCTGGCCGAGCTCGGGGAGGTCGCGGACATCATGCGGCTGTCCGGCGAGGAGGGGACCGCGGTGTACACCACGCTGCGGGCCCGTTCGGCGTCCATGCGCAATGCCCTGATGAACACCGAGCTGGCCAAGGCCAACGCGGTGGGCGAGCGGATGAGCATCCCGGTCTCGATGCTCGCCCTGGTGTTCCTGCTCATCCTCGTGGCACCGGCGGTGCTGCGGGTGCTCGGTGTCTGACCTGTGAAACCAACCATGGAGGGAACTCTCATCATGCTCCGCCCCGTCGCCGTCGTCCACCTGTTCGTCATCGCCCTGGTCGCCCGTCTGGTCGCCGCCACCGAACCGCGCCGGGACGAGCGCGGCTCGGTCACCCTGGAGCAGGTCGTCATCGCCCTGGGGCTGTTCCTGCTCGCCGTCGCCGTGATCGCCGGCATCAAGGCGGCGGTGGACAACCGGATCGGGCAGATCAACTGACGCCCGCCGGAACGGCCCGCGCGGCCCGCGACCGGGGGTCCACCTCGCTGGAACTGGTGGTCATCTTCCCGGCGGTACTCCTGGTCATCTTCGCGGTCGTGCAGGGTGCGCTGTACTACTTCGCCAGCTCCAGCGCCCTGGCCGCGGCCCAGGAGGGCGCCCGCACCGCCGCGGGCGAGAACTCCAGCGCGGCAGCCGGTCAGCAGGCGGCGGGCGCTTTCTCGGCGCGGGTCGCGGGCAACATGCTCCAGACGCCGGGGGTGGTGGCCTCGCGCACCGCCACGACCGCCACCGTCACCGTCAGCGGGCACTCGCTCAGCGTGCTGCCCGGGTTCGCCGGGATCGGGATCTCCCAGACCGCCTCGGTTCCGGTCGAGCGGCTCACCGGCGGATAGCCGTGCCCGAGAACAGATCACAGGGGGAACGATGAGCCGGGACGCCCCGGACCGGGGATCCATGACGCTGGAGTTCGTGGTCGTCGTGCCCGGGCTGCTGCTGGTGCTGTCACTGGTGATCTTCGGGGGGCGGCTCGCCCTGGCCCACCAGGCGGTGGAGGCCGCCGCGGCCGAGGCCGCCCGCACCGCGTCCATCGCCCGGCAGGCGTCCACCGCCGCCGGCGACGCCCGGGCGGCCGCACAGAACACCCTCGACGAGGAGAGGCTGCGGTGCAGCAGCACCACCACGAGCGTCGACACCAGCGGGTTCGCCGCCCCGGTGGGCACCGCGGCGACCGTCTCGGCCACCGTCACCTGCGTGGTCAACCTCTCCGACCTGGCCCTGCCCGGGCTGCCCGGCAGCCGCACCGTGACGGCCACCGGCGACAGCCCTCTCGACACCTACCGGGAGCGCTGATGATCCGGGGTTCCGGGCGCGACGACCGCGGCTCCGTCAGTCTTTTCGCGGTCGTGGTGGTGGTCGCCCTGCTCGTCGCCACCGGTCTGGTGGTGGACGGCGGGGGCATGATCGCCGCCCAGCAGCGCGCCCAGTCGACCGCCCGTGAGGCGGCCCGCCAGGGTGGCCAGCAGCTCCAGGCGTCTCTGGCGGTGCGCGGTATCGCGGTGCGCATCGACTCCTCGGCCGCCGAGCAGGCCGCGCGCACCTGGCTGGCCGCCGCGGACGTCGACGGCAGCGCCTCGGTGCAGGGCGGCGACACCGTGGTGGTCGACACCAGCACCACCTACAGCCCGATCTTCCTCAACCTCATCGGCGTGGGCACGCGCACCGTCACCGGTCACGCCGAGTCCCGTGTCGCCCGGACCGTCGACGGAGCCGCCCAGTGAACCGACCCTCGCCCCGCGACCGGCTGGCCGGCCTGGCCGCGCTCGTCGTTCTGCTGGCCGTGGTGGCCGGCGTGCCGGTGCTGCTGCTCGCGCTCGGCGCCTCGCCGGTGCCGGGCGCGGTATCGGTGGACGGCGTTCTCGATGCCCTCACCAGCCCCGACGACGGCACCGCGCTGATCGTGGCGTTGCGTGTGATCGCCTGGCTGGCCTGGGCTTTCGTCACGGTTTCGGTGGTGGTCGAGGTTCCGGCCCAGCTGCGCGGGGTGCGGGCGCCACGGCTGCCCGGGCTCTCCCTGCCGCAGGGAATGGCACGGGGGCTGGTGGCTGCGGTGATTGTGCTGATCGCCAGTCCGGTGGCGGCACAGGCCGCGGCTGCCCCTGCGTCAGCCGGTGTGCCGGTGCCGGTTTCGGCTGCCGTGTCTGCCCCGGCTTCGGCTCCGGCTCCTGCTTCGGCTTCGGCTTCGAAAGGGGTGCCGTCCGGGTCGGGGGCGGCGGCCGAGAGTTCTTCGGAAACCGGCGATGCCCAGGGGGATCTGGTTCACACGGTGGAGTCCGGTGACTCGCTGTGGGCGCTGGCCGAGCGGTATCTGGGGAACGGGGCGCAGTACCAGTTCATCGCCTCCGCGAACTACGGCAGGACCCAGCCCGACGGCGCCTCGCTCGGCGACGATCACTGGCTCCGGCCCGGCTGGAAGCTGACCATTCCCGGCGCCACCGCGCAGCAGACGCCCGGGAAGCACACCTACACCGTCGATTCCGGGGACACGCTGTGGCAGATCGCCGAGGACCAGTTGGGTGACGGGAAGGACTACCCGCGACTGCGGCAGGCCGACGGCACCCGGATCAGTGATCCCGACCTGATCCGTCCGGGGGAGGTGCTGCGTCTGCCGGGCGAGAAGGGGCATACGGCCGAGCGGCCTGTCTCGTCGTCCACACCTGAGGACGACGGGAGGACCGATCAGGCTCCCGGTGCGGAATCCGCTGACGCGTCTGCCGAAAGGTCAAAACCGGTGCCGGACGAGGCTCCGGTCGGGACGGTCACGGCCCCCTCGACCCGCACCGCCGCTCAGGCGCCCGGCGAGACGCCGGTGCGAACGGCGTCCACCGTCGGGGACAGGGCCGTCGGCGCCGAGCCGGCGGACGACGTCGCCGTCCAGCCGGCCGTCGTCATGGCCGGTGCCGGAACCGCTCTCGCGGTGGGACTTCTCGGTCTGCTCGCCGTGCGCCGCAGGCGTCAGCAGCGGCGGCGGCGACCCGGCCAGCGGATGCTGCTGCCGGAGGGTGACCTGGTCGCGGCCGAGCGGGAACTGAGGGCCCAGGCGGACCCGGTCACCGTCACGACCGTGGACCGGGCCCTGCGCTCGCTGGCCGTGCACCAGGCCCGCACCGGCGGGCGGATGCCCGCGCTGCTGGCCGTGCGGCTGACCGGAACCCAGCTGGAACTGTTCCTCGACGGGGCGCCGGAGACCGCCCTGCCCGCTCCCTGGGAACCGGCGGGGGACGAGATCATGTGGGTGCTCCCGGCCGAGACTGCCTCCACCGTAGAGGAAGTCGACGTTCCGGCGCCGTATCCCGGTCTGGTGACCGTCGGTTTCGACGAGGCCGGGGGTCAGCTCCTGGTCGATCTGGGGCACATCGGGGTGCTGTCGGTGGCCGGCCCGGTGGAGCGCTCGCGTGAGATCGCCACCGCGCTGGCCGTCGAGCTGGCGACCTCGGCCTGGGCCGACGACCTCCAGGTCTCGGTGATCGGCCCGCCTGCCGGGCTCGAGAACGACCTGAGGACAGGGCGTCTCACGCACCGCCCGCAGATCGGGCACGTGCTGGACGATCTGGAGGAGAGGGCGGGAGCGGACCGGCAGGCGTTCCTGGACGCCGGGGTCGCCGACGTGCAGGAGGCGCGTACGCGGGGTCTGGTGCCGGACGCCTGGGCGCCCGACGTGGTGGTGATGACGTCGCCGCCCGGCCCGGAGCAGCGGGCGCAGCTGTCCCGCGTCGTCCTGGGTGAGCGGCGGGCCGCGGTCGCGGCCGTGGTCTGTGGCGAGGCCCCCGGGGACTGGGTGCTGAGACTCGACGACGACGGCTCGGGCGGCACCGTCGAACCGATCGGCATCCGGGTCCGGCCGCAGCACGTTCCCGCCGCGGCCCAGCAGGCCGTCGTCGATCTCCTGGAGCTCACCGAGGCCGATACTCCGTCGGTGGCACCGGTTCTCGAGCTCGTGCCGGACCTCGCGCCCGACCACCCGGACCCCGCGACGGTGGCCTCGGCGGTGGACGGCTCACGGGCACCGGTGGTGCGGGTGCTGGGAACCGTGGACGTCCTCGGTGCCGGCGGGGACGTGGAACCGGACGCGCGGGCTCACCTGACGGAACTCGCGGCCTACCTGGCGCTGACCCGTGGCGCCTCGGCGGAGGAGACCGACGCGGCGATCTGGCCCCGGAATCCGGCGGCCGGCAACCTGAGGGTGAGGAACACCGCCACGTCGAGACTGCGCTCGTGGCTGGGCCGGGACCGGGACGGGAACGACTGGCTGCCCAGGCATCAGGGCGACGTGCACCGGCTGGACGGGCGGGTGCGCGCGGACTGGGACGTGTGGCGGGAGTTGCTGCCCGACGGTCCGCTGCGTGGTTCGTCGCAGGCCCTGGAGCTGGCTCTGGGACTGGTGCGGGGGCGTCCGTTCCTGGACGTGCACCCGCGGCGGTACGTGTGGGCGGATCCGTTCGCGCAGCGGATGATCGCCGAGATCGTGGACGCCGCCTGGGAACTGGGGCGTCGCCGGCTGGCCGAGGGGCGCCTGCCGGAGGCGGAGAACGCGGTGTCGGCCGGTCTGGCGATTCTGCCTGAGCTGGAACGACTCTGGCGTCTGCGGATCCTGGTCGCCCGGGAGGCGGGGGACGCGGGCCGGGTCGAGGAGGTGGTGGCGCGGATGCTGGTCGAGACCGATGAGCACGGTGGTGAGCTGGAGCCGCAGACGCGGGCGATGCTCGAGAACCTGGGGGCGGGGCGTCGGGTCGGTCTTGCCGAGGCTCTGTGACGTGACGGGGTTACGAAAATTTAAGGACTGCTGAGGAGTGAGAATGGATAGTTCCAGAGCTTGGTGCAGGACGGCGGGCAGGGCTGTTGCGGCCGTGGCGATCACGGTCGGCGTTGCCGGGTGTTCGTCGGAGTCGGTTGCGGTCGGGGCTGCCGGTTCGGAGGCGGTGAGTTCTGCCGTGGCGACCACCACCTCAACTGCTCTCTCCCCGCGCGATGAAGCCGTTGCCGCCGCGAAAAAGACCTATGAGCAGTACACGCTGGTAGCGAATGACGTTGCTCATGGGGGAGGGAGCGACACCGCGGCCCTGGACGATGTGGCCGTGGGAGAAGCACTGCTGGCTCAGAAAAATATCGCCAAGCTGCTCTCCGAAAAGAAGTATCGCGGTGTCGGCGACATCGAGGTCGTGTCGATGGAGGCGGTGAAAGTGAACCTCAAGACCGATCCCGATACCTACACTGTTCCGGAAGTGATTCTGAATGTTTGCGAGGACCAGTCAAATATTGATGCGGTGAATGAGGCCGGCAAGTCGGTTCGCGGGGCCGATTCTCCGGATTACCGCCAGGCAAAGATTTCGGTCTCTTATTACCCTGATCGAGGCGGCGTGGACGGGTGGTTCGTCAACTCCGACCGAGACACTGGTACCGAAAAATGTTGAGGGTTTTCGGCATGGCGGCCATCGTCTCCACCGTCCTTGTCATCGTTTCGGCTGGAGTCTCCACGGCCGACAGCCCCGTGGACTGTGTCAAGAATGCAGGCTGGATCGCTGACTGTGGGTTGGCGGCTGCCGACCCCGCACCGCAGGGCGATGGGGAGCAAGAGACCTCGACGGGCGGAAGTGAGCGTGTCTGCATCGACCTGAATAAACAAAAGGTCCCTTGCACATCCGAGTATGGAACATGGCTGTCGTCACGTTCCTGCTACGCGAAACTCCTGGATCCGCAGCCGGCCAAGAATTCGGAGGTCTGGGACGGTCATGACACCGGAGGCATCTATTCCTGCGCGGGAGTCGATGGTCTGGGAATAGGCGTGTATGCGTACTTCTGGATGGCGGAGGGGCCGGGTCCGGCCGTGGATCCGGAGGAGCTGGCGCGGCAGGCCCTTGCTCAGATGGGGTTGAAGGCGATCACGATCGGTATGACTCCGGAGCCCGGCGCGGGCCGGGTGGGTCTGGTGGGTCTGCCGAACTGGTTGTGGGCGGAGAACCCGAATGTCAGCACGGTGGGGCCGATCACGAAGTCGGTGACGGCGGGGTCGGTCACGGTGACGGCCACGGCGGAGCTGGATCGGATCGTGTGGGACATGGGGGACGGGGAGACGGTCGTCTGTCACGGGGCGGGGACGCCGTACGAGGACTCGGACGGTAAGTCCTCGTCGCCGGACTGTGGTCATACGTATGACGTTCCGGGGACGTATTCGGTGACGGCCACGTCGTACTGGACCGTGTCGTGGAGTGGCGCCGGGCAGACGGGCGAGATTCCGTTGCAGCTGGAGCGGACGGCTGACTCCGTCGTCATCGGGGAGGCGCAGGTCGTCACTCAATAAGTGGGTGCCTGCGTCCGGCGGGCGGATAAAGGCCTCGGTGAAGGGGGATGAGCCGGCTTCACCGAGGCATCCTGACCGTAGTGACCCGGCGCCGTGGGTCAGCGTCCTGTCTGCGGCAGATGCCGATGTCCGAGGGGGTTCGGAGCCGGTGACCGGCCCGGGGTAAGGTCGGCGTCGATACGGATCACAAGGTGTCGAAGCCGCACATTCGAGAGGTCATGAGATATGACGTCCGGGCGCGAAAACTCCACGCCGGCCAGCATTCTGGTCGGCGAGTCTGCTCACGGCCCGGAATCGGCAGCCCCGGCCCTCCCGCCCTTCCTGGAGCCGGAGGACGAGGAGGCGGCCCGGGGCACGACGGCTGCTGGTGCGATGGCGCTGGTCGTCAGTCCTGCGGGCATTGTGTTGCATCTGCGGGACGAGAAGGACTGGATTCCTCATCCGGGGTGCTGGTCGTTGTTCGGTGGTGCGGTGGAGGAGGGTGAGTCTGCGGTTGAGGCGTTGCGGCGGGAGCTGGAGGAGGAGATCGGTCTGGTCGATTTCGAGGCTCGTCCGTTGTGGCGGGTGGTGGACCGGGGTGGGGACGGTCGGTTGCTGACGGTTTTCGAGGTTCGTACTCCGGTGGCGCCTGAGGATCTGGTGCTGAACGAGGGGCAGGGGCTGGCGGCCTTCGAGCGGGAAGAGGCTCTGCGGCTCAAGCTTTCGCCCTTCTGCCGCAAGATTCTGGAAGCGACGCCGATTCCGGTATGAGACAGACGGCGGTCCGCGTCTGATCTCAGGCGTCCACCGCCGCCAGCTCGTCGACCTGAGGCGCCGCCGGCCCATGGGCCCGGCTGGTGATCCAGGCCGCCGCCATCAGCGCCTGCATGCGGGTCCGGTCGAATCTGCCGGCACGCCGTCCGGCTAGTCTGGTCTTCCGGAGTAGACACCGGGAGGGACCGTCATGGACAAGTACGACCCCAAGAGGGCCTTCAAGCATCTGTATCTGCCGTCGAAGCGCGAGTTCTCGCTCGTCGACGTGCCACAGATGCGGTTCCTCGCGGTCGACGGTGAAGGCGACCCGAACACCGCCCGGGCCTACACCGAGGCGGTGGAGGCGCTGTTCTCCGTGTCGTACACCGTCAAGTTCCAGAGCAGGAACGAGCTGGGCCAGGACTACGTGGTGGGCCCGCTGGAGGGGCTGTGGCGCGCCGACGACGTCACTGCGTTCACCAGGCGGGTCAAGGACGCCTGGCAGTGGACCATGCTGGTCTCACAACCGGGCTGGATCAACCAGGCGATGATCGACGAAGCCCGCACGAAGGCCCAGGCCAGGAAGGAACTTCCGGCTGCTGGACGGCTTCGGCTGATCGACCTCACCGAGGGGCCGAGCGCGCAGATTCTGCATGTCGGCTCTTACGAGGACGAGGCTCCGGTGCTGGCCCGCCTGCACGGGGAGTTCATGCCGGGCCGGGCGCTCACGTTCAACGGCGATCATCACGAGATCTACCTGAGCGATCCGCGCCGTACCCCGCCGCAGAAGTGGCGCACCGTGCTGCGGCAGCCGGTCAGGCCGGTCGGGCCGGCCTGACCGCCCTGCCCGGGCCGCCAGAAAGGCGGTCGGGCAGGGCGGCGACAGACTCAGGACGCCGGAGGCGAACAGATCAGCAGGCTGAGGGTGCTCGATTCGCCGAGGCTGAGCACGTCCGTCTCTTCGGACCGGTTGGTGACGGCGATCATCTGGAGGTCGAGCAGCTGGTTCATCTCATATCCCTTCATCGTGTGAATTCTCTTTCGGCACTGCGGTTCGGTGTCAGATCGAACCTCCTGGGGGACGTCAGCAGTCCCGGTATCGGGAACGCGGGTGCGGGAAGACCGTGAACCGCCCCGGCGTACGCACGCAGGGCGGTGAGCAGGCCGGCCGAGCCACTGGCCCAGTCCACCGAGGCGCGCAGCATCTGCTCACCCGGCAGATGAATACCGGTGCCGTGGACGAGGGCGTACAGCCGTAGGTCGCGGGTGTGCCGGATCAGGTCGGAGCGGGTCCGCTCGTCGGCGAACGGCGAGTTCAGCACGGCCGCGAGAAACAGCACGTAACCGGCTCGGCCGTTGAAAAGCCCCGGCTGCACGGTGAAGCCGGCCCGGGTCAGGCGGATGACCTTGCGGACGGTGAGGTGCAGGTGTTCGTCGTCCACATGGTGCAGCAGGCGCATCGCCACCAGGGCCACCCCGATCGACCCGGCACCCAGATAGGGCATCGTGCGCCGGGATCCGCCGATCTGGAGCGAGCCGTCGGGCCGCTCGACGCATGCCGTCACGTCAGCCGCCAGCGCCTGCTGGGCCAGGTCGAGATCGGCCGGATCGCCGGATGTCTCGTAACTGCACAGCCAGAAGAGGGCCGATCCGGTGGGCCCGTGCAGGAGGCCGGAGGGCCTGGACCGGGGGCTAGGCGGTGTGCCGGGCGCCTGCGTCGCACTCCGGGTCTCCCGGTGGGCGCGGCCACGTAACACCGCCCGGATCGCCTCGATCGCGTCGGTGATCTGGTGGTCACGGACCCGATCGAGCCGGTGCAGAAGGCCCACGCCGATTCCCGCCAGCCCGCCGTACAGATCGCCGGGAAGCCGGTCGAACGGTAGCGTGCAGATCTCCTGGTACAGCCGGTCGGCCACCGAGGCGCGGCCGAAATCATCCATGGCACAGGCAATTCCGGTGATGCCGTCAAGCAGACCGGGTCGCGGGGAGAGCCCGTGCAGCGCCGTCTCCACCCGGTTCAGCACCGCGTCGCGGTCGCCGTGCCGGCTGGCCAGCAGCACGCCGCAGGCACCGTGCGCGATCGACAGCGCATCGTGCGTGAACTGACGGATGTCGCCGGGGAACATCCGGTGCGGGCGGGACAGATCCAGGCTTTCCCAGATGCCCTGACTGATCGCCGATTCCAGACGGCGCACACCGTCGGCCGAGTCGATCGGCCACTCGTGCACCAGATCACGCACCTGGACGCACTCGTCACCGACGGCATGGTCACCGTCGAGCTCACGGAGCACTGCCGCGGACCAGGACGGATCGAGGCCGAACCGGAGCGCGGCCTCTTCGACCAGTCGCCCCGCGGCCCGCCGGTCCAGGGGGAGCAGCATGGTCAACGGTATGAACAGTGCCAGTTTCAGGCAGGCCAGCGAGTACCGGTCGGCGGGGATGCCGGTGCGACCGTCGGGTGCGGTGTATCCCGGGGCTCCGCCCACGGCCGGGCGGGAACTGCCGACAGGACAGGACATCTCCAGGTCGACGAACCGGATCGACCCCTGCGGCGTGACGATCACGTTGCCCGGGTGCAGGTCTCCGTGCACCTGCCCGCGGGCGTGGATGCCGGCCACCGCGCGCTCGATCTGCCGGGTGATGTCCAGCGCCCAGTCACGATACGCGGCAACGTCTTCCGGTGTCATGTCCGCCCGGGTCAGCGGATGCCGCGCGGCCGTCTCACGGCTCAGCGATCGGCCCGGGACATGCTCCAGCTCCAGGAAGTGGTGCCCGGAGTGCTCGACATGCCCGGTCACGTCCACCACCGAACCGACATCGGCCAGCCGGCGCAGCTGTTCGTGCTCCCGGTGGAGCCGTTGCACGGCGTCGCTGCCGTCCGGCCCGAGACCGGCGTGCGGTCTGGCCTCCTTGAGCACCACCCGAGCGCCGTCGCGAAGACGCTCGGCCAGGTAAACCCCGCCGCCGTTGCTGAAGTGCAGGGCCTCGATCACGCGATGCCCGGACAGCGAGCCACCGCTGTTCGCCAGCTGTTCCCGGGCTGAGGTCACGAACGGCGGCAGCCGCACCCAGGCCGGTGGGCTGAAGCCCGGAAGACGTGGATCCGGTGCGAGGGAGCCGTTGGGGCGCCGCACGGCCGGAACCAGCCGGTCCTGCTCGTCGAGCACCAGCATCGGACGGAAAGCCCCGTAGCGCAGGTAGAGTGGACCGTCTTTCCAGCGCAGGTCGCTCAGCACGTAGGGCCCGTCGAGACCGCCGACCAGGGCGTCCAGCTCGTGCAGCACTCGTTCGCAGGTGTGTTCGTCGGGCGGGTACACGGTGATGAACTTGCCACTCGAACCGCGATCGGCGTATTTCAGGTTGATGCGCAGCAGGTCCGCGCGGCCGGGGCGGAACTTGAAGGCGAGAGCATGGCGGACGCAGTAGCGGGAGACCCGGGCGAGAACGGTGGGGGCGTTTTCGAGAGTGGCCGAGACATGCACCTTCCAGCCCTGTTCCGGCAGTTCGGTGTGCGGTGGGTGCAGGTGCCGCCAGCCGTCGGCGGTGTCCTGTGTCCAGTGCTGCCGGCCCGCGTCGTCATCAAGTTCGTAGACGCCGGTGGCGCCGTGACGGTCCAGGCGGTCGTAGAAGAACGGGTGCGCGAGCGCGAACTCGACATAGCGCATGTCCATACGGAAACCCCGGCGATCGCGACGACTGGGAAGCAATCACGAGCCTAGGCACTACTGAAAAGTAAAGAAATTCGAGATGATTCACCGCCGGACCGCCAATGATGGACGACGCCGGGCCTTCCCGGCCCGGCGTCGTCCTCGAAGCACTACGGGCAACGCGTGTCGCTGCCGGGAAGTTCGCCCTCGATCAGGTAGGCGTCCGCGAGCGCGGTGGCGCACGCTCCGGCACCGGCCGTTCCGTAGACGCCGTGACCGCCGGCGTCCACCGTGACCATCACCGAGCGCCGCCCCAGGGCGCGGTGCAGGCCCCGCGCCGACTCCAGGGTGGTGTTCGGGTCGCGCTCGTTCTGGAGGATCAGGATGGTGCGGGGGCCCTGGCCGGACACCTTCACGGTGGGTTCGACCGGCCTGCCGGGCCAGAACGCGCACGGCCAGATGTTGGCCGGGGCGCCCGCGGCCACCGGGTGGAATCGGCGGTCGGCGGCCACGTTGCGCTCGTAAACACCCACTGAAGCGGGCCATTCGACGTCCCCGCAGGTGACCGCGTAGGCGGCCGCGACCGCGTTGTCGGCCGGCACGCCGGGCGAGACGCCGGCCGCCGGGTCGATCAGGGTCAGTGCCTGCCCGAGCACCTGCGCCTGCTCGTCGGTGGCCTGCCCGTCGGCGAGGTCCGCGGCGGCCCTCCAGACCTGGGCGAGCGTCGGCATGAACCGCTCGGACGTGAGCAGGGCTGCGGTGAGGTGCCGGAACAGCGGGCCGGTCAGGCTCACCGAGGTGCCCGGCACCGGCGCCGGATCGGTGTCGAGACGGGCGGCGAGGCGCAGGTATGCCGCGGTGACCGCCGTGGCGGTGGTGCCGAGTCCGGCCTCGTCCGGATGCCGCGCGGCGTAGCGGGCGGCGTCGCCGAACCGTTCCTGCCGGCCCTGGCTCTGCTGCCGGTACACGCCGTACCAGACCTTGGCGGGGTCGAGGGCGCTGTCGAGCACCATCCGGTCGGTGTGCTGCGGGAACAGCGACGCGTACACGGTGCCGAGGTAGGTTCCGTACGACAGGCCGAAGTAGGAGATCCGGGACTCGCCCAGCGCCTGCCGGACCAGGTCCAGGTCGCGGGCGGTGCCGGCGGTGGTGATGAACGGGAGCACGTCGCCGGACGCCTCGGCGCAGCGCCGGGCGGCCGAGCGGGCGAACGCCACGTTGCGCGAGATCGAGCCGTCCGCCGCCGGATACGGGTAGGGCGGGGACACCTCGGCTGCGTTCAGGCCGCAGGTGACCGGGCTGCTGTGGCCGACGCCCCGCGGGTCCAGACCGACCAGGTCGTAGCGTGCCGCCAGCGAATCGCTCAGCGCAGCAGCCTCACTCGGCATGTTCAGGCCCTCGCTGCCCGGCCCGCCGGGGTTGAGCAGCAGCACCCCGCGTCGTCGTGCCGGGTCGGTCGCCGGGATGCGGGACACCGCGATCGTGATCTGCCGACCGCCCGGATCGCGGTGGTCCAGGGGAACTTTCAGGGTTCCGCACTGCTGGCGCGGATTCACCGTGGTGCCCGGGGGCGGCTCCGGGCAGGCGCCCCAGGCGATCGGCGCGGGCCGGGTGCCGGCGGCGTGCGCCGGGGCGGTCGCCGTCAGTGAACCACTGACGGCGGTGACGGCGACCAGCGTGGCGACCGGCCACAACAGCTTTCTCATCATGTCCCCCTGTCCGGTGCCCGGCGCGTCCGGAAGCACCCGTGAACATGCTGCTGGCTGATCACCGCCGTCACGACGGTGCTGACCGGTGGACCGGGGGTGGGGACAGCCCCCGGGCCCGGTCGCTCAGGACGTGGGTGCGGCGTGCTCGCGCTGCCGGAAACGGCCCGGGGCGATGCCGAACTCGCGGCGGAAGGCGGCGGCGAAGCTGAACTCGGTGGAGTAGCCGAGCTGCCGGGCGACGGCGGCCAGCGGCAGGTGGGTGGAGCGCAGCAGCAGGGCGGCCCGGTCCAGGCGTCGGCGCAGCAGGTAGGCGCCAGGGCTCTCGCCCGTCACCTGGCCGAAGCGCCGGCCGAAGGTGGCGCGGGACATGCCCGCGAGGTCGGCGAGCTGCTGCACCGTCCAGGGACGGCGGGGATCGGCGTGCACGGCCCGCAGCGCGTGGGCGATCCGGGGATCGCCCACCGGCTCCTGGCCCGGCCACGGCACGTCGGCGGGCCGGTCCTGCCAGGCCCGCAGCAGATGTACCAGGAGCAGGTCGACGATGGCGGGCAGGGCGATGTCGTCGCCGGGCCGGTCGGTGGCGGCGTGCTCGCCGAGCAGGTCGGCCAGCATCCGCAGCCGGGGATGGGCCGCGTCGTCGATGCTCAGGGTGATGACGTCGGGCAGCCCGGCGAAGGACTCGTGCACCTGGCCACGGTCGAGGTGATAGCAGCAGGACACGAACTCGACGTCGAAGTGGGCCAGGTTCGGCGTCCGCTCCCCGGCGGGCAGGCCGGGCAGCCGGGCCGGGGTGTGAGCGAAGCCGTGCTCGGGACCACGCGGCACGAACACCACGTCGCCCGGCCGCAGCCGGGTGGCGGCGCCGTGCTCGGGGATCAGCCAGGGCGAACCGTGCTGCACGATGTGCAGGCCCGAGCCGTGGATCGCCGGGAACCGGGCGGTCCAGCCCCCGGCGTAGCGGTTGCGCACGGCCACGGCCCGCCCGGCCCGGGTGGCGGCCACGGTCTCGCTGATCCTGTCCACCGCCCGATCGTACGTGGCCGTTTTCGTATGCGGCTGAGCGGCGTGAGCATGGCCGTGACGCGGCCGGTGCCGGTTGGCTGTGGGGTCCAGGAACGACGGAAAGGCATCATGAGCAACGACAGCGTCATCACCCCGGCTCTCACCCCGGGTGTTCACGAGTTCCCGGTGGACGGCGTGCGCCAGGCCTACCGGGTGGCCGGGCGGGGCCCGGTGTGCGTCGCGCACTCCGGCGGCCCGGGCCTGGACGCGGCCTACCTGCGCTCCCCGGAACTGGAGGAGCACTTCACCGTGGTCTACCCGGACCCGGTCGGCACCGGCCGTTCCGGGCGGCTGGACGACCCGCCGGGCGAGGGTGCCGGATACACCCGGGCCACCTACGTCAGGCACCTGGCGGCGGTGGTCGAGCACCTCGGGCTGCCCCGCGTACACCTGCTCGGGCACTCCTACGGCGGGTTCGTCGTGCAGGACTACGCCCTGGAGCATCCGGAGCGGGTGGCCGGGCTGATCCTGTACTCCACGGCGGCGGAGGCCGGCCCGGCGTTCTGGGGCGCGGCCATGGAAGGGCTGGCGGCCTACCCGCAGCGGCACCCGGACGTGCCGGAGGCCGCGCGGGTGCCCGCCGCGTTCCAGCAGGCGCTGGGCGCGGGGGACGACGAGTCGATCAGCCGCCTGTTCGCCGAGGCCCTGCCCGTGTACTTCGCCGACTTCTGGTCGCGGCAGCCGGAGTTCGCCGCGTTCCGGGCCTCGATCCGGATGGCGCAGGTGCCCGCCACGGCGCCGGAGCCGGTGGAGTTCGACGTCCGTGACCGGCTGGGTGCGCTGGGTGGCACTGGCATGCCCGTGGTGGTGGTCACCGGGCAGCACGACTTCATCGGCGGGCCGCGCTGGGCGCAGGCACTGGGGCAGGCGATTCCGGGGGCCCGACTGCGGATCCTTCAGCACAGCGGGCATTTCGGCCACGTCGAGGAGCCGGGCGGATTCGCCCGGGCCGCGGCGCTCGTCCTGGGCGGCTGAGACGGGTCTCGCGTCGTCCACCGTCGGGCTCCGTCCGGCACGAACCGGTCCGGTTCCGCCCGGGAACCGGACCGGTTCGTGCGGGAACGTGCTCAGGCCGCCGGGGTCTCGGCGGTGGCGACGACGGTGGCGCGGGCCAGGATGTGCCCGGCCATGGTGAACCCGAGGTAGGCCGGGCTGCCCTCGGCGGGAACGCCGATGTCCTCGACGTCGAGGGCGTGCACGGTGATGAAGTAGCGGTGCGCGCCGTGCCCTGCGGGCGGGGCGGCGCCGATGTACTGCGGAAGGCCGGCGTCGTTGCGGAACTGCACCGCGCCCTCCGGCATCCGGGCACCCTCGGCCAGCGACGTGACCGAGGCCGGGATGTTGGCGACGGCCCAGTGCCAGAAGCCGGACATGGTGGGGGCGTCCGGGTCGTAGACGGTCACCGCGTAGCTCTTCGTGCCCTCGGGGGCGCCGGACCAGGTGAGGTCGGGGGAGAGGTCCTGGCCGCCGGGGACGCCGAAGGCACCGGACATCTGGGCCGGGGGCAGCGCCTGGCCGTCGACGGCGGCGGCGCTCTTCACCTCGAAGGACGGCACCTGCGGGAGACGGTCGAACGGGTTGTTGGTCATGCTGGTGCTGCTCCCTCTGGAACGGTGGACTGCGAACGCTCACCACTGTGGGGTGCGGCGTGGGGGCGAGGGAGATCCCCGGCATGCTGGTGCCCGGAGTGCCACCCTCGGCGCTCGACGGGCGGTGCGGCGTTGTTGCAGGCTGGGACGGTGACCGCCCCCCGAGCAGCGAACCGGCCCGAACTGTCCGCATTTCTGCGGGCCATGCGGGCCCGGGTTCGGCCGGAAGACGTCGGTCTGCCCGACATCGGGCGCCGTCGTACGCCGGGGTTGCGGCGTCAGGAGGTCGCGCAGCTCGCGGCCGTCAGCATCGACTGGTACATCCGGCTGGAGCAGGGCCGGGTCGGCGTGCCCGGCACCGCCGTGCTGGACGCGGTGTCCCAGGCCCTGAACCTGTCCGAGGCCGAGCGGCACCACCTGCACCTGATCGCCCGCGGCGAGGCCCCGCCCGCCCGGCACGTGCCGGCCCCCGCCAGTGGCTCGCTCCAGCACCTGCTGCGCAGCATGCCCGCCACCCCGGCCTGGATCCTCGACTTCCGGTTCGACGTGCTGGCCCACAACGAGGCCGCCGTCGCCCTGTTCGGGCCGGGGTTCGCGGTCGGCGGCAACACCGCGCGCCCGCTCTTCCTCGATCCCGGGGCCCGGGACTTCCAGCTGGACTGGACCCGCATCGCCCGCGAGCACGTCGGCAACCTGCGGGCCAACCTGACCCGGCACCCCGACGACCCCCGCATCCGCGACCTCGTCGACGAACTGCGGCGCAAGAGCCCGGATTTCGCCACCTGGTGGGACGACCAGACCGTGCAGGAACGCACGAACGGCACCAAGCGCGTGCTGCATCCGGCCGGCGGCGTGCTGACCCTGCGCTACGACGTGCTGGCCGTGCAGGACGGCTCGGACCAGCGGCTGTCGGTGATCACCCCGGCCGACGCGCGCAGCGAGGACGTGCTGCGCTCGCTGATCTCCCGGGGCGGCGGCCTGCGGGTGGTGGGCTGAGTTCCCGGTGGCGGGAGTGACGAACCGCTACCTGATGGAAAACCGGGAAAAATTTCCGATTGCACCCCTTTGTGGCAGGCGGCCGGGCAGCATGGGTGCCGTTCGTGCTTTCTGAACGTCCGGATCCAGGGATGGGGGGCCATCAGTGCGCAAGATCTTGGCAGTGTGCGTCGCCGCGGTAGTCGCGTTCTTCGGCGTCGTGGTGATGCAGGCGGGACCGGCCAGTGCCGGCAGCAGGAGCTGGGAGTACGTGGCGCTCGGCGACTCCTACGCCGCCGGGGTCGGGGCCCCGCCGTACGACCCGGCCGGCGGTGACTGCCTGCGCAGCCCGCTGAACTACGCGCACGTGTGGGCCGCGGAGCACCCGCGGGTCACGCTGACCGACGTCACGTGCAGCGGCGCGGCCACCGACGACGTCGAGGCCGAGCAGCTGTCCGCACTCAGTCGCCGCACCAAGCTGGTCACCCTGACCATCGGCGGCAACGACGACAGCGGCTTCTCCCGCACCCTGAACGCCTGCCTCGGCGGCACCGACGCGCAGTGCGAGGCAGCCACCCAGGCCGGCGCCGACTACGCCACCAACGTGCTCGCCGGTGACCTGGAGGCGCTGTACACCGAGGTCAAGCAGCTGGCGCCGCGGGCCCGGGTGGTGGTGCTGAACTACCCGCAGCTGATCGACCAGGGCACCGGCAGCTGCGGGGCGATCACCCCCAGCTCCTACCGCCGGGGCCTGATCGCCGGCCAGATCGCCGCCCTCGACGCCGCCATCAGCACCGCGACCAGTCAGGCGCGGGTGAAACTGGTGGACGTCCGCCCGGACTTCGTGGGTCACGAGGCCTGCTCGGCCGACCCGTGGATCCTCGGGACGAACGTGGCGTCGCAGACCGAGTGGTTCCACCCGAACCCGGCCGGCCACGCCGCCTACGGCGCGGCGCTCGAGGCCGCCATCGGCTGAGCGAGCGGCTTTCCCGCCGCGGTCGTCAGCACGACCGCGGCGGGAAGGACCCCTGCCGGAATACGAACGTAACCCGGCGCTCACAGAACCCGAACCCCCGGTGGCGACGATCGGGGGATGACCCTCGACTTCCGCCTGCTCGGACGCGTCGAGGTGCGCCGGGACGGGGAGCCGGTCGACATCGGCGGCCCCAAGCAGCGGGCCGTGCTCGCCTCGCTCCTGATGCGCCCGCGCCGCGTCGTGCCGGTCGAGCAGCTCATCGACGATCTGTGGCCGGAGCGTCCCCCGGCCCGCGCCGTGGCCACCGTGCAGGTCTTCGTCTCCCAGCTGCGCCGCGCCCTGGAACCCGGCCGCTCCCGGGGCCAGACCGCGACCGTGCTGGTCACCGCCTCACCCGGTTACCTTCTCGACGTCGATCCGGCAACGGTGGACGCCCATCGCCTCACCGATCTGGTCACCCGCGGACGCGCCGCACGCGACGCCGGCGAACCGGCCCGGGCGGCAGAGCTTCTCGCCGGGGCCGAGCGGCTGTGGCAGGGACCGCCGCTCGCCGACGTCCCGGACACCCCGTTCGTGCGCACCACCGCCGCCGGGCTCACCGAACTGCGCCTGGGTGCCGCCGACGACCGGGCCGACGCCGAACTCGCCCTCGGCCGCCACGCCGCCCTGATCGCCGAGCTGGAGCAGCGCGCCCACCGGCACCCGCTGCGCGAACGCGTGCGCGAGCAGCTGATGCTGGCCCTCTACCGCTGCGGCCGCCAGGTGGAGGCGCTCGCCGTCTACCGTGCCACCCACCAGACCCTGTGCCGCGACCTGGGCCTGGAACCCGGCGTGCGGCTGCGCGACCTGGAACAGGCCATCCTGCGCCAGGACCCGGCCCTGACCTGGCGGCCCGACCCGCAACTGCCCGCACCCCGGGCGGGCGGCGACCCCGGCCGGGTGCTCGTCGTCGACGACACCGCCATCAACCGCAAGCTCCTCGCGACGGCGGTGACGAACCTCGGGCACCGGGCCGAGACCGCCCCCGACGGCCACCGCGCCCTGGAGATGCTGCGCGAGGCCGGCGGCGCCGCAGGCGGATTCGACGTGGTGCTGCTCGACCTGCTGATGCCGGTGCTCGACGGCTACGCCACGCTGGCCCAGATCAAGGCGGACCCGGCCCTGGCCTCCGTGCCGGTGATCATGGTGTCGGCCGTGCCCGAGCTGGAGAGCGTGGTGCGCTGCATCGAGCTGGGCGCCGTCGACTACCTGCCCAAGCCCTACAGCTCCGCCCTGCTCAAGGCCCGGCTGCACGCGTCCCTGCACGCCCGCCGCTCGGCCACCGAGCGGGAGAGCGTGCTGCACAACGAGATCGCCGCGCTCCGGGCCCAGGTCGGCAGCGCCCGGGCGGTCAGTGCCCGGGTGGCCGGCGCGCAGGTGACCGGCGCCCAGGTCGGCAGCGCCCAGGTGGTCGGTGCCGTGCCGGACGGTCCGTGATCCGGCGGCCCGTGTCGCTGCGCGCCCTGGTGCGCACCGGCGTCGCCCTGGCCGTGCTCCTGCTGGCCGCGCTGCTGCTGGTCAGCCTGGAGGCCGAGAGCAGCGTGCGACAGGCCACCGCCGCCGAGGCCCGGCGCTCGCAGTCGCTGCGGCTGGCCTACGAGCTGCGCCAGACCTCCGACGACCTGACCCGGATGGCCCGCACCTATGTGGTCACCGGGCAGACCAGGTATCGCGACTGGTTCCAGGAGATCCTGGCCATCCGCGACGGAACGGCCGCCCGGCCGGACAACTACGACAAGATCTACTGGGACGTCGTGACCGACACCGGGGAACGCCCGTCGTCGTTCGGCGCTCCGGTCGCGTTCGCCGATCTGGCCGCCGGTGCCGGGTTCACCCCGCGCGAGCTCGGGCTGCTGGCCACGGCCAAGGCCCGGTCCGATGCCCTGGCCGACATCGAGGAGGACGCCTTCGCCCTGGCCGCCCGCGGTGGTGCGGCGAACCGGCAGCAGGCCACGCGGATGCTGTTCGACGCCTCCTACCTGCGGGCCAAGGACGAGATCATGCAGCCCATCGGCCAGGTGCTGGAACTCGTCGACACCCGCACCGCGAGCGGGACCGCCCGGGCCGGGGAGCAGGCCCGGGCCTGGTCGGCGGCCGCGATCGCGGCGGCGCTGCTGCTGTTCGCCGGCATGGCGCTGTTCGTGGTGGTGACCCGCCGGGCGGTGCTGCGGCCGGTCGCCGAGCTGGACGCGGCCACCGCCCGGATCGCCGCGGGGGAGGACGAGGTGCGGGCCCGGGTGGCCGGCGTCGGCGAGATCCGTTCGCTGGCAGGACGGTTCAATGAGATGACGGCGAAGGTGCGCACCCGGTCGGCCGAACTGCGCCTGTTGCAGCGGGTGGCGGCCGCGGCGCACCGGGCCGACGACCTGCCGGCAGCGGTGGACGACGTGCTCACCCTGGTCCGCGCGCACACCGGATGGCCGCGGGTGCGGGCCTACCGGCCCCACGCCGGCCGGCTGGTCCCGCTCACCGCCGGCACCACCGTGGACAGCGGCCGCGACCTGGCCGGCCTGCCCGGCCGGGCCCTCACCACCGGGCGCACGCTGTGGTCCGGCGACCCGCACCCGGCGATCGCCGTGCCGGTGCGCGCGGGACGGCACGAGAATGCCGGGGTGGTGGCGGTTCTGGAGTTCCTCACCGACGCACCGGGCGATCCCGACCCGGTGCTGCTGACCCTGCTGTCGGACGTGGCCACGCAACTCGGCCAGGTGGCCGACCGGGCCCGCTCCGCCGACGCCCTGCGGCAGGCGGCGTTCGCCGCGCAGAGCGCCAGCGCCGCCAAGAGCACCTTCCTGGCCACCATGAGTCACGAGATCCGTACCCCGATGAACGCGGTCATCGGGATGTCCGGCCTGCTGCTGGACGGGCCGCTGGACACCGAGCAGCGTCACCTCACCGAGGTGGTGCACGAGAGTGCGCACTCCCTGCTCCTTCTCATCAACGACATCCTCGACTTCTCCAAGATCGAGGCGGGCCGCCTGCATCTGGAGCGGGTGCCGTTCCATGTCGGCGAATGTCTGGAGGCCGCACTGGAACTGGTGTCGGCCGAGGCCGGGGCCAAGAACGTGGACCTGTCCCTCGAGCTCGCGCCCGGCACCCCCGAGGCGATGATCGGCGACCCCACCCGGATCCGCCAGATCATGCTCAACCTGCTCGGCAACGCGGTGAAGTTCACCGACCACGGCGAGATCTCGGTGACCGTGTCGGCCTCGGCGCCGGACGCGGGCCCGCCGGGTCAGGCGGTTCGGCCGGGTCAGCCGGTTCGGCCGGAACCCGCGGGGACGCCGGTGTGGCGGTTCGTGGTGTGCGACACCGGGATCGGGATCCCGCCGGGGCAGCTGGAATCCGTGTTCGAGTCGTTCACCCAGGTGGACGACTCCACCTCCCGGCGCTACGGGGGCACCGGCCTGGGCCTGGCCATCTGCCGCCGCCTCACCGACCTGATGGGCGGCACCATCACCGCCACCTCCCGGGACGCCTCCGCGCTCCCGGCCCTCGCCCGGCCGGCCGCCCCCGGCGTCCCGGGCACCTCCGGCACCACGGTGACGGTCACGATCCCGGCCGCCGCGGCCACCCTGGAACGCCGGGACCCGGTGCCCGACGACACCTCCGCCCTGGCCGGCGCGCACGCCCTGATCGTCGGCAGCATCCCGCGCACCCGCATGGCGATCGGCGAAAAGCTGTTCGGGGAATGGGGAATGCGCCTCGACGGCACCGCCTCGCCCGATGTCGCCCTGGGCCGGTTGCGCGCCGGGCGTTCCTACGACGTCGTGGTGCTCGACCACCGTCCGCCCGGCACCGACGCCCTGCGGCTGGCCCGGGCGGTCCGCGCGCTGCCCGGCGGCGAGCGGATCCCGATCGTGCTGATCACCTCGTTCGCCCGGGTTCCCGGCACCGGCGTCCCACCCGGCGTCACCGTGGTCACCCGCCCGATCCGCCCGGCGCCGCTCTACCGGGCGATGGCCGCGGCCCTGAAAACCCTTGGAGAAAAGCCCGAATCGTCACACGGCCACACCCCGGCCGGGCCACCCGACCCGGCCCCCACCGGTGGGGACGGGCGCGCCGGGCCGCTTCGGGCGTCCACCATCGGCCACCAAGCCACCCACCAAGCCACCCACCGAGCCACCCACCGAGCCACCCACCCGACCGCCGGGAAGCCTCTGCGCATCCTGGTCGCCGACGACCACCCGGTGAACCAGCGTCTGCTGCTCATGCGGCTGGACCGGCTCGGTCACCGCGCCGACCTGGTCAGCAGCGGCACCGAGGCGGTGGCCGCGGTGGCCCGCCGGCCCTATGACGTGGTGCTGATGGACGTGCGGATGCCCGGGCTCGACGGCCTGGAGGCCACCCGGCGGATCCGGGCGAACGGCGGCGAAAACACCCTGGTCAGGCCGAGAATCATCGCGCTCACCGCCGAAGCCGAACCCGGTGCCCGCGAAAGGTGCCTGGCCGCGGGCATGGACGACTATCTCACCAAACCGCTGATCCCCGCTGATCTCGGCGCAGCGCTCGACCGCGCCGTCCGGCACGTCCTCGATCCCGAGAGGGTCTCGCAGCTGAGCGAACTCGTCGGCCACGACCCGGCCGCCCTGGCCGGCCTGGCCGACGACTTCGTCACCGACGCCCCGGCCCTGCTCCACGCGCTCACCACGGACGACCCGGGCACCGCCGCCCACGCGCTGAAGAGCCTGGCCGCGACGTTCGGGGCCACCGACCTGGCCGGGTTGTGCCGGCGCGCCGAGACCGGCACCGGCGACCACGCGGTGCTGGTGAGTGAGATCGGCGCCGAGCTGGAGCGCGTCGTCCCGGCTCTGCGGGCCCTGGGCCGGTAGTCAGGGCCCGGCCCGGTCGCACTTGGCGTTTGCTTAGTGGACGTTTGGCGGCGCGCGGTTGGCTGGTCGGCGAGAGCACACCACGCGCAGCGCGCACCACGCGCGAGCGCCGGCAGAGAGGCGGACAGCGATGAGCACCGTCAGCCCCCCGCACGACAACGCGACCGGTGCCGTGCGCGCCGGTGCCGCGAAGGAGACCCTGGAGGACTACACCCTCCGCTTCGCCCCGCGCAGCTACCGGCGCTGGGGGACCGGCACCGTGGCCGTGTCCGCCCTCGGCGGCATCGCCTACCTGGCCGACTTCGCGATCGGCGCCAACATCGGCATCTCCTACGGCACCAGCAGCGCCCTGGCCGGGATCGCCCTGTTCGCCGTCGTCATCTTCGCCACCGGCCTGCCGCTGGCCTACTACGCCGCCCGTTACAACCTCGACCTCGACCTGATCACCCGGGGCAGCGGATTCGGTTACTACGGCTCGGTGGTCACGAACGTCATCTTCGCGTCGTTCACGTTCATCTTCTTCGCGCTCGAGGGCTCGATCATGGCGCAGGGCCTGAATCTCGGCCTGCACATCCCGAACTGGCTGGGCTACGCGCTGTCCACCGTCGTCATCTTCCCGCTGGTGATGTACGGCATGTCGCTGCTGAGCAAGCTCCAGCTGTGGACGACACCGCTGTGGCTGCTGCTCATGGTGGCACCGTTCGGCTACCTGGTGATCAGCCACCCGGAGTCGGTCGGCGACTTCTTCGCCTACCGCGGCGAGAGCGGCACCAGCGGGTTCAGCACCAGCTCGATGTTCCTGGCCGCGGGCGTGTGCCTGTCGCTGATCGCGCAGATCGCCGAGCAGATCGACTACCTGCGGTTCATGCCGCCCCGCACCCCGGACAACGCGCGCCGCTGGTGGACCGCGGTGCTGCTGGCCGGGCCGGGCTGGGTGATCTTCGGGGCGCTGAAGCAGGTGGTGGGCCTGTTCCTGGCCGTGTACATCCTGGCGAACGTGGCCGACGGGGCCGGGGTGGCCAACCAGCCCGTGCACCAGTTCCTGGAGATCTACCGCGACTTCCTGCCCGCCCCGGTCGCGATGACCCTGGCCGTCATCCTGGTGGTGATCAGCCAGGTGAAGATCAACGTCACCAACGCCTACTCCGGCTCGCTGGCCTGGACCAACTCCTGGACCCGGGTCACCCGGAACTACCCGGGCCGGCTGGTGTTCCTGGGCGTGAACCTGGCCATCGCGCTGGTGCTGATGGAAGCCAACATGTTCGACTTCCTCAACACCATCCTCGGGTTCTACGCCAACTGCGGCATGTCCTGGGTGGTGGTGGTCGCCTCGGACATCGCGATCAACAAGTACCTGCTGAAGATCTCGCCGATGCAGCCGGAGTTCCGCCGCGGCATGCTCTACGCGGTCAACCCGGTCGGGTTCGGCTCGATGATCATCTCGGCCGGGGTGTCGATCCTGGTGTTCTTCGGCGGTCTCGGTGAGGGCATCAAGCCGTACTCGCCGCTGGTGGCCATCGTGCTGGCCCTGGTGCTGCCGCCGGTGCTGGCCCTGGCCACGCGGGGCCGGTACTACCTGCGGCGCACCGACGACGGCATCGACGCCCCGATGTACGACGAGTACGGCAACCCCTCGGGCGAGGTGATGGAGTGCCACGTCTGCCACGAGCAGATCGAGCGCCCGGACCTGACGGCCTGCCGGACCCACGACGCCGTGGTCTGCTCGCTGTGCCTGAGCCAGGACAAGGTCGCCGACCACGTGCTGCCCGCCCAGGTGTGAGGGAAGCCCGTTGCCCCCGGGCGCTCTCGGTGACGAGCGCGCGGGGGCAACGGCTTTCGTGGCCCGTTGCCCGGTCACTGATTGAAACTGGCACTACTTAGCAGGTTCATAGCGGGCCTTAAGGGTCCCTTGCGTCATGGAATGGGCGTTCTGGCTAGCCTCGGGCGGGTCCTTGTACCCACGGCATCGAGCGGCGGCCGGAACCCCTCGGACGGGTTACGGCCGTCCAAAAGCCATGACCAATGGAGACTTACGGTGAAAATGTTCGCCAGCTCGCGCCTGCCCGCCGGCAGTGTGGCGCGGCGCAGGACCGTCGCTGCCGGAGCGGCCCTGCTGCTGACCGGCGGCGCGCTCGCAGTCGGCCTGAACGCGGCCAACGCGGCCCAGCCCGGGCACGGGCAGAAAGGGCGGCCGGGGCACGGGGCCATGGCCACCGCGACACCGTCCAGCGCGGCCGACTCGGACGTGGCGAGCGTGGTGGAGGCCGCCCAGACGTTTCTCGCCACGCTCGGCGACGACCAGCTGGCCGAGGCCCAGCAGGAGATGACCGAGGAGAACGCCACCGCTTGGTCCAACCTGCCGTGCGGCGGAACGTGCCGCCCCGGAGTGGCTTTCGGCGACCTCGACGACGATCAGCTGGCCTCTGCCAAGAACGTGCTGACGCTCGCCCTGGGCACCGGTGAGGACACCGGGTACGCCCAGGCCAGCCAGCTGTGGCTGGCCGACGACCTGCTCGCCTCGGACGGCGGTGGCGGGATGCCGGGCGGTTCCGCGCCCACCGGGACCGACGTCCCCACCGATCTCCCGACCGAAACGCCCACCGAAACACCCACTGCCACAGCGACGTCCACGGAAACCGCGACCGCCACCGCCTCGCCCACGGCGACCGGCGAGGCGACCGACGACGTGTACTCCAACGGCTACGGCAGCGGCCGGTACTATCTCGCGTTCCTCGGCGAGCCGACCGCGGACGGCACCTGGATGCTGCACTTCGGCGGTCATCACCTGGCGATCAACCTGACCTACAAAAACGGTGAGGTCACCGGGACCACGCCGTTCTTCATCGGCCTGGAGCCGACCAGCTGGACCGCCGACGACGGCACCGAGTACGCGCCGATGGACGACATGCATCAGGGCATGCTGGACATGCTGAACGGTCTGACCGAGGAGGAGACGGCGGACGCCGAGCTCGGCGACTCGTTCAGCGACGTGCTGCTCGGCCCGGGTTCGGACGGCGAGTTCCCCTCCGCCAAGCAGGGTCTCGCGGTCAGTGAGCTCACCGCCGAGCAGCAGGAACTCGTGCTGGAGGCGATGAAGCCGTGGGTGTCGGTGGCGGCCGACGCGGACGCCGCCGAACTGCTGGAGCAGTACCGCGAAGAGCTGGACGAGACCTACGTCGGCTGGTCGGGCGGCACCGGCCTGGACACCCACGCGGACTACGTCCGTATCGACGGGCCGGGCGTGTGGATCGAGTTCGTCTGCCAGAACGGCGTGGTCTACTCCGACCAGATCCATTACCACACGGTGTATCGCGACCACACGCATGACTACGGCGGGGAGCTCTCCTTCTGATGCGGCGCCCGGCCCGTGGCGCACGCACCCGGGCCGGGCAACGCCGGTGGCCGTGTTCCGGAACGTTCGGTTCGGTGAGAAACGACGAGGCGGTCGTCATCCCCTGTTCTCACCGGAACCCGAGCTGCCGCAACCGTTCGGCCGACGTCTCCAGGTGGATCGCCGTGATCCGGCCGGCCGACACGGTGAAGCGCAGGGCGGAGACCGGCTCGCCGTCGCGGAACGAGACCAGCCCGGCGGCCCCGTCGAGCACGGTCCGCCGCACCTGGTTCGCCGGGTCGGAGAACAGGACCGCCTTGCGGGCCACCGCGTCCGCGCCGCGCACCGGCACCGAGACATCCGGGCGCAGAACGACGTCGGGGGCGAGCAGGGCGAGCAGCCCCTCGAGGTCGCCGTCCCGGGCCGCGGCGAGAAACGCCTCCACCACGGCCTGCTGCCCGGCCAGGGGGGTGACCGGACCCGGGTCGTGCACCGGGTTGTCGCGCACCCGGCGGCGGGCCCGGCTGGCCAGCTGACGGGTGGCGGCAGGGGTGCGGCCGACGATGCGGGCGATCTCGTCGAACGGCACCGCGAACAGATCGTGCAGCACGAACGTGAGCCGCTCGGCGGGGGGCAGCGTGTTCAGCACGACCAGCATCGCGAGCCCGACCTCGTCGGCCAGCACGGCCTCCTGCGCCGGGTCGGCGGGTGTGCCCGGCACGATGCCCCCTCCGGTCACCTCCGGGTCGGGCGGCTGCATGCCGACGGGCTCGTCGCGCCGGGCCCGCAGCAGGTTCAGGCAGATCCGCGCCGTCACCGTGGTCAGCCAGCCGCCGAGGTTCTCGATCCCGTCCGCCCGGCCGGTGGTGGACCGGGACAGTCGCAACCAGGTCTCCTGCACGGCGTCCTCCGCCTCGGCGCGGGAGCCGAGCATCCGGTGGGCCAGGGCGGTGAGCCGGGGCCGGTGCTCCTCGAAGCCGGCGGTGAGATCGTGCGGCGCGGACATGTCACATTCCTCCGTCGTGTCGGGTCATGCCGATGACCGTTCCCGAACCGACGATGTGACATCCGGAAGGACAGACGTCATGCAGGCACGTATCAGCCACCCGATCGGTATCTTCCCCGAGGCGCTCACCGCCCTGGTCGCCTTCTCCGGCTCGACCGGCAGCACCCTGCCGGAGTCCACCCGCAACCTCGTTCACCTCCGGGCCAGCCAGATCAACGGGTGCAGCGTCTGCCTGCACCTGCACGCGGCCGACCTGCGCAGGGCCGGTGAGAGCGAGGAGCGGATCGCCACCGTGGCCGGCTGGCGCGACGCCCCCTGGTTCACCGACGCCGAACGGGCCGCCCTGGCCCTGACCGAGGCCTCCACCCGGCTCGCCGACCGGGCCGACGCCGTTCCCGACGGCATCTGGCAGCAGGCCGCCCGCCACTACGACGAGAAGCAGCTCGCGGCACTGGTCATCGCGATCGCGTCGATCAACGCCTGGAACCGCCTCAACGTGGCCACCCAGGCGATCGCGGGTGCGCTCGGGGGCTGATCGGCGGCCGCGGATCAGCGGTCGGGCAGGTCGTACCACCCGTCGTCGTCCAGGTCGTCGGGTGAGAGGTCCCCGGGATCGTCGTCCTGCGCGTCGGGCCAGACCGGGGTGTCGTCGTCCGGCTCGTCGTCCTGGTCGTGGATGTCGTCGAGGGTGTCCCAGGTGTCGGCGCCCTCGTCCAGGGCGGCGACCAGGACGCCCGGGGCGGGCTGGATTCCCGGCCGGCCCGGAACCTGGGACGAATGGTGTTGCCCCTCGGCGACACTCGCCGTGGGGGTGGAGGCCGGGGCGGGCTGGTGCGGGGCCGTCGTGGTGCCGTGGTGGACGTCGTCGGCCGGGTTCTCGGACTCGCCCGGTTCCGGGTGCGGCGTATCCGGGTCGTCGCCCGGCCAGTGATGGCCCGGCAGCCACACAGCCATGGCCGCCAGCGCGGGCAGCGCGACGGCGCTGCCCGCGCCCCACGGGGTGGCCGGGTCGTACGAGCGCCGCCCGGCACCCCGGGCGGCCGCGCGCGGTGGAAGATGGCTCCAGGCGGCGAGAACCGTCTCCTTCTCGTGGTTCTTGGCCCGCACCCGCAGCGGCCGGAAGTCGCTCGGCCGCAGGGCCACGGACTGCCCGTCGATGACGTCGCGGAACAGGTCGTCGCTCAGCACCGCGATCAGATCGCAGTCCTTGCCGTCCCGCAGGCCTTTTCGCACCTCGGGGGAGTCGACGAGCCGGCAGGCGGTGATCACCCCGCGGCTCACGAAACCCAGCGGCCCGACGTCGACCGTGCCCTGGGCCAGGGCCACCCGCAGGCGCATGCGGCCGCCGGGGCCCGGGCTGTCGTTCGCCGAGCGCAGCGCGTCCCGCAGATGGACGATCAGGCCGGCCACCGCCCGTACCTCGTCGATCCCCGGCGGGAACACCAGCAGCTGACCGTCGCCCCGGTCCTGCCGGTCGCCCGCCGACGGGTTGACGCCGACCCGCTCGCAGGCCCAGATCATCATCCGGGCCAGGCGCTGCTGGGTCTCCAGTTTTCCCGCCGCGTCGCGCTCGGTCCACCGTTCGACGTCGGTGACCAGACACAGGCGGCGCACGCCCCTGACCCCGGTGGCCATGGCCCCTCCCCGCTTCGGATTCGACGAGAATAGCGAAGCAGAACATTCCCCGTGGGATTCCGTCAAAAGATGGGATTTGCCTGGCGGGCTGCTACTAGTCTCTGGTTCACCCCGACCGACAGGGGCATCAGCCAATACCGGGCTGGAGACTTCGATGGTAACTCTTCCGGGAAATGAGAAAGACCTCCGAACCGTAACACCGGCCCGATCGGACACCGGGTCGCTCTTTGCCGAGTGTGCCCGCCGGGCCGCCCGCGACCCGGCGCTCGATGACCTGAAATCCCTTGCACGGCTGGCTGATGCCCGAGTGTCGCAGCCCATGCGGCTGGCCGTCGCCGGTCAGGTCAAACGCGGTAAATCCACGTTGCTGAATGCGCTGCTGGGCCGTCGGGTGACAGCTGTCGGGCAACTTGAGACGACCTATTCGGTCACCGAGATCTACCACTCGGACCGGCCGGTTATTCGGGTCAGATATCGCGACGGCCGGGCTCCCGTGGAATATGACGGCGCCGATCTGGCCCGTTTCACCGTGCGTCCGGAGGAGGGCGACGACCGCCTGGCAGGCGTGCGCGCGGTGGAGTACGGCTGCCCGGCGGAACTGCTGAGATCGTTCCGCCTGGTCGACACTCCCGGCCTGGCGAGCCCGTTCGGCACGGACTCCGCCAACACCGCGCAGTACCTGGGCATCTCGCCCGACGACCCGGCGGTCGCGGTCCTGGCCGGCGAACTCGCCGCGACCGGCACCGACGGTGCCCGGATGCACGAGGAGAGCGTCGCCGAGCTGGAGCGGGCCGACGCCGTGCTCTACCTGTTCAGCCGGGCCCTGCACGAGCGTGACCAGGCCGCGGTGAGCGACTTCCTCGGCCCCGGCCGGGCGGGCGGTGCGGTGATGACGCCCCTGCGGGCCTTCGGCGTGCTCAGCCGGTGCGACCAGTACTGGCCTCCGGCAAGGGATCTGCCGGGCAGGCCGGACCCGCTGACCTACGACCCGATGGAGGTGGGCCGCCGGATCGCCACCCGCTACCTGGAGCGCCCGGAGGTCGCCTCGGCCTTCTACACCGTGGTCCCGGTGGCCGGTCTGCTCGGCCTGGGTGCCTGCCTGATGGACGACGAGCATCTCACCTGGCTCCGCGACCTGGCCGCCCTCACGCCCACGGTTCTGACCCGCAGGCTCCGCGACGCCGCCCTGTTCGGCACCGAGCCGCAGCTGCCGGGCGTCACCCTGCCGCCCGGGCACCGCCGGGAGCTCGCCGACCTGCTCGGCGTCTGGGGCATCCACCTGGCCTGCGGCTATCTGCGGGAGGGGCTGGACCCGGAACAGGTTCGCCGAAATCTGCTGCACGACAGCGGGATCGGCCCGTTACGCACGCTCGTCACCCGGCACTTCGGCAACCGGGCCGGGGTGATCAAACGCGACCACGCGCTGCGCGACCTGGAGGCCGAGGTGGCCCGCGTACGGCTGCGCTCTCAGCGGGCGCACGAACCGCCGCCCGCGCCGGTGGCCGGGATCGCCGACCTCCTCGACCGGTTCCGCCACGACGACCACGAACTCCAGGAGCTGGCCGTGCTCGCCGCGCACTACCGCGGCGAACTCCACCTCTCCGCCTCCGAGACCACCGAGATCCTGCGTCTGACCGGGGAATTCGGCACGTCGGCGTTCGCCCGGCTGGGTCTGCCCGAGCCCGGCGACGTGGGCGCCCTGGCCGGCGCCGCCCGGGCCCGGGTCCCGCACTGGGCCCGCCGCGAACTCGACCCGATGCTCGGCCCGGCTGACGAGTTCGCCACCCGCGTCGTGCGTCACGGCTACGAACGACTGGAGCGGCGCAGCGCGCTCGCCGCCGACCTTCTGGGGCTCGCACCCACCACCCACCGACCCGAGGACGACCGATGAACGAGATCGAGCAGCTGCGCACCACCGTCCTGGCCACCTTCACCGACGTCCTGGACGGGGTGGCCGACGACGTCTCGGCCACCCGCCGCGACCTGGCCCTGGCGGTCCGGGACCGGCTGGAACAGGGCCGCTGTTGCGTGGTCGTCTGCGGCGAGTTCCGCCGGGGCAAGTCGAGCCTGCTGAACGCGCTGGTGGGCCGCCCCGGCCTGTTCCCCGTCGACGTCGACGTGACCACCTCCGTCGTGGTCACCCTGACCGCCGGCGAACCCGAGCAGGCGACGGTCCACTTCTCCGGGACCGGGCCGGACGGCGCCGTGCCGGACCCGCTCACGACGTCCCTGGACCGGATCGCCGACTTCGTCACCGAACAGGGCAACCCGGAGAACCGCAGGCAGGTGGAGCGGGTGGAGATGGTCGCGGCGATCGACCCGCCGACCCCGGGCACCGTGCTGGTCGACACCCCCGGCGTGGGCAGCCTGAACCCGGCCCACTCCACCGCCACCCGGGGTTTCCTGGCCAACGCCGACCTGGTGCTGTTCGTCGGCTCCGCGGTCGAGCCGCTGGCCACGGTCGAACTCGAGTTCCTGCGCCTGGCCGTCGAGCGCTGCCCCCTCGTCGTCACCGCCGTCACCATGATCGACCGGGTGCCCGACCCGGGGCCGGTGGTGGAGGAGGCGCGGCGGCGGATCGCCGGGCTCACCGGGCTGCCCCAGGACGAGATCGTCGTGCTGCCGCTGTCCTCGGCCCGGCGTCAGGACGCCCAGGAGGAGCAGGACGAGCTGCTCGACCGGCGCTCCGGCTTCCCGGCGCTGGAGGCGCTGCTGCGCGACGGCCTGGCCGCGACGGTCGGCGTGCAGCAGATCCAGGTCGCGCTGGACGCGCTGGAGGAGCTCCTCGACGAGGCCGCCGCCCCGGTCGAGAACGAGCTGACCCTGCTGCGCGACGGCACCCGGCTGGGCGAGCTCGACCGCGAGCTGAAGCAGGCCCGGGCGCACGCCCTGGGCCTGCGCGCCCGCCGTTCCGCCTGGACCCGCGCCGTGCGCGAGGAGATCGAGACCGGGAGCCGGGAGGCCCGGCGCCGGCTGGAGGACGACTTCTACCGCATCCGCGTCGGTTTCGAGGCCTCGCTGGAGTCCGACGACGTGCTGCGCGACCCGCCGGCCCTGGTCGCCCGGGTCAGCGGCGAGATGCTCGACGCCGCCCAGCAGGGCAACCAGGAACTGCTGAACGTGGTGACCCAGGTGGCGCAGAAGTACGCGGCCGACTTCGAGGTCCCCCTCACCACCACCGCCACCGCACTCGTCGTCCCCACCGAACTGCGCACCCGCACGTCCCGCACCGAGGGCCAGGGATTCCGCCGGTTCCGCTCCACCTGGAGCGGCGGCCTGGCCGGCGGGGGACTGGGAGCCACGACCGGAGTGGTCATCGGCTCCTTCGTCCCCCTGATCGGGCCCATCATCGGCGGCATCGTGGGAGGGCTCATCGGCAAGGGCTGGGGCTGGCTCAGCGGCTCCCGCAGCGCCCGCCAGGACGCCGAGGAACGCGCCCGCCGGGAACGGGTCGCCGACCTGCGCTCCCAGGTCGTCCTGATGATCGAGACCGGTCGCCGCCGGGCCACCGACGCCCTGCGCGACCAGATGACCGACCTGATCCGCGAGGTGGTTCGCGCCCTGGAGGCACAGATCGAGGCCTCCCACGCGTCCGTCGAGGAGTCGATCCGGCGGCTGTCGGCCGACCGGGAGCGCACCGCCGAGGAACGCCGCCACCGGCTGCCCGAGGTGGAGGCGGCCCACCAGCGCCTCACCGCCACCCGCCGTCACCTCACCGGGCTGCGCCGCGCCGCGGACCGGCTGGAGGCGGGCGCCCCGATCCGTGCGCTCGCGGCACGCCAGGAGCGCGGCGCGTGAGCCACGTCTACGGAATCGACGCCGGCACCACCAGCTCGGCGATCGCCGTCGGGCTGGACGACGGAACCGTGCTCCGGGTGAAGGATCCCGGCTCGGCCCACGGCTCGGTGTCGAGCGCCAGCTCGGCCTGCGTGCTGAGGAACGGCACCGTCGCGGTGGGCGCCGCCGCCGAGGCCGTCCGGATCGCCCGCGCCGAGCACTACTGGTCGGAGTTCAAGCGCGAGTTCGCCACCCCCGTCACCCGGATGCTCGGCGGCCGGCACCGCAGCGCCGCCGACCTGACCACCGAGCTGCTCGCGTTCCTGCGCCGCGAGGCGGGCCGCCGGGTGCCCGGAGAACCGGAGGCCGTCGTCGTCACCGTGCCGGTCAGCTGGGAACGGGGCCGCCGTGAGCTGATGACCTCGGTTTTGGCCGCGAGCGGGTTCACGGCCGGGCGGATCGAGCTGCGTGACGAGCCGGTCGCGGCCGCCGCGCACGTCCTGGGCAGGAACCCGGACGTCGGCCCCACCCTGGTGTACGACCTCGGCGGGGGGACGTTCGACTGCGCCGTGGTGCGCCCCTCGCCCGGGGGCATCGAGGTGCTCGGCCGTCCCGGCGGCCTGCCCGACGTCGGCGGCTCCGGCTTCGACCGGCTGCTGCTGCGCCACGTCGCCACCGTGTTCCCGCGCGAGTGGGAGAAGCTCACCGCCCAGGCGGACTCGGACGCGACGCTGCTGCGCGGGCGCCGTCGTCTGCTCGACGCCTGCCGCACCGTGAAGGTCCAGCTCTCGGTCGTCGACACGCACGAGGAGTACCTGCCCGACCTCGGCCCCGACGTGGTCCTGGAGATGACCCGGCGGCAGCTCGACGACCTGCTGCGGCCCGCACTCGCGGCCACGCTCGCCGAGTGCGAGCGGATGCTCGGCGAACTCGCGCTCACCTGGGGCGACATCGACCGGATCCTGCCCGTCGGCGGCTCCACCCGGCTGCCCGCGGTGAACGATCTGCTGCGGCTCGGGACCGGGCGGCCGATTCTGCCCGTCGGCGACCCGGACCTGGCCACCGTGCACGGCGCCGTCGACCTGGCACGTGGCCTGATCGAACCGCCCGCACCGCAACCCGTTCCAGAACCCGAGCCCGAACCTGATCCCGAACCGGCCCCCCTGGCGCGCCGGCCGTCCGTCTATCGGCCAGAGGCAAGCCCTTTCGACTGAGGGAGTCCCGATGAGAATAGCGATGCTGGGGCACAGCAATTCCGGCAAGACCACCTACGTGTCCAGCATGTACGCCGCGCTCCAGCGCGGTCCCAGCGGTTTCCGGCTGGCCTCGGAGTCCGGGCGGCATCACGAGGAACTGCTGCGGGCCGCCTCCACGATCCGGGCCGGGGGTTACCCGCCACCGTCGTCCCAGCGCAGTGAGTACGCCTTCCAGCTCTGGCGCCGGCAGCAGTCGGTGCTGGACTTCACCTGGCACGACTACCGCGGCGGCGCGCTGTTCGAGCGGGCCGGCGACTCACCCGAAACCCTCCAGCTGATGGAGAATCTCGCCGGCGCCGACGGCATCGTGGTCTTCGTCGACGCCCATCACCTCGCGACGTCACGACATTCGGCCTCGCAGGCGCGGCGCCTGACGGCGCTGAGCCAGCGGGCGGTCGAGAGCCGTCACGACGTCATCCCCGTCGTGATCGTCTACACCAAGGCCGATCTCGTCACCACCGACGAGCAGTGGCGCGCGGCGGGCGCGCCGCTGGCCGCGCTGGAGAAGGCGGTGCTCGAGTCGCCCAACATCGCCGGGATGGTGACCCGGGTGAGCTGCCGCACCGGGCAGAACGTGACGACGCCGGTGCTCTGGCTGGTCTCCTGCGGTCTGGCCCGGCACGTGGAGCAGCTGGAGAACAACGCCAGGTCCAGCACCCGGGCGGCCGAGGCGGCCCGGGAGCGGATCACGCTGAGCGACAGCGTCGGGTCGTTCTTCCGCAACGAGCGCAGCTGGGCCCAGATCGCCGACGGCCACGCCCGCGACGCCGCGCAGTACCGCTCGCAGTTCCGTTCCCTGCGAGGCACTTCCAGGAAACTCAGCCGGGCAGCCGCCCGCGCCCTCTGATCGTCCTCCGTTGCCCGACCCGTTGCCCGACCCGTTGAGGAGTGTCACCGTGATGCAGATACCGGAAGCCACCGTCACCATGATCGGAGCCCCCGGATGCGGGAAGACGACGTACTTCCTGGGGATGTACGCCACCATGTCCAGCGGCCTCCAGGGGTACTTCCTGGTCACCGAGGACCTCGACCTCGACCTGGAACTGTCCGAGAACTGGGACGGGATGTGCGACGACGGCGAGATGCCGGCGCCCACCAACGGCGAGGTGCCGCGCACGTTCCCGCTGGTGTTCCGCAACGGGTTGCAGACCATCCTCAGGTTCTCCTGGGAGGACTACCGGGGTGGTGCGATGAGCAACCGCGCCGACGACGAGGTGGCGGTCGACGCCACGCACCTGCTGGAGCGGGTGCACCGCTCGGACAGCATCTATCTGGTGGTCAACGGGAACGAGCTCCTCGAGCCGGTGACGCAGGCCAGTCTTCAGCAGGTGCGGCGGGCGACCAAGTCCCGGCGGATGAACGCGGTGCTGCAAGACACCACGCGACGGCGCCAGGAGGAGGGCCGGCCGGTGCCGTCCATGGTCGTGCTGGTCACCAAGTCCGACCTGATCGCCCGCGCCAACCCGGGAGTCGGCAAGGAGGAGCTCGTGGAGCGCATCGCCGACTCGGCCCGGGCCCTCCTGCCGTCGTGCTTCCAGGAGGGCACCAACACCCTGATCTGCCCGGTGCGGATCGGCGAGTTCTCCGGCGACGCGCAGAAACAGGTGGCTCCCGAGGACGTGAGCCCCCGTAACCTGCACTTCCCGATGATCTTCTCGTTCCTGAACTACCTCGACGGGCAGGTGGAGTCCACCCGCGCCCGGCTGGACTCCACCAGGAGCCTGATCGCCGGCAACCGCGGTGAGGCCGACCGGATGAACAGCACGTTCGTGGGCCGGATGTTCAAGGGCGGCGAGATCGGCCGGCTGCGCTCGGCCGCGATCACGGCGGAGGCGGAGATCACCACGCTGACACAGGACCTGAACCGCTCGGAGCGGCAGCTGACGGCGCTGAGCGAAGACCTGCGGTCGGCCCTGAAGAACTGCGACGTGGCCGTTTTCCAAGACGGCGTCCGGGTTCAGTGACGGCATGACGTCACACCTTTGGTATCCCGTCGTCCACGGCCGTACCCGTTCCGTGGACCGCTGGTGGCGGGTCCTTCCCGAGGGCCTGACCGAGGGCGAGTCCGCCTGGCTGCGCCAGGCGGTGCAGGCCGTGGTGGCCGGTGGCCGCGACCTGGCCGTCGGCCCGCGGTTCCTGCTGGCCGACGAGGGACGCCTGCGGTTGGTGGGGGTGGCCTGTCAGGCCGGTCTGCTGAGCCGGACCATGGCCACCGACACCGGGAAGGCGGCCGGCCGGCCGTTGTACACCTTCGTCGGCTGGATGAACCGCTCGCCGTCCCCGCCCGCCCCGGTCCCCGGTCTGCCCGCCTGGCAGGCCCACCTGGCCGACTGGGCCGCACCCGTTTACGACCACTGGGTCGGGCAGGACTGGGACCGCCCGGCCCGGAAACTGAACGCGCCGAACCTGTCCCGGCCGGGTGAGGCTCCCTGGGAGGTGGCGGCACTCCCGGCGGACGGTGCCTGGACGCCCGCCCGCACCTCACCACCCGGTGTCCGGGTGGTGCCGGCCGCCCGGGCGGAGGCGGTGTGGAACGCGGCCGTCGCCGGGCCCGGCCCGGTGCTGCTGACCACGGGCTGGCCCGGTGTCGCCGGAATCCCGCGGGGCGCCACGATGACCGCCACCTGCGACGTGGCGGAGGAGCTGACCCTGCCCCCTCCGGCCACACCCGTCACGGAGCGGGAGCCGGAGGCCGTGAAGGAGGAGGCCACGAACGCGGAGGCCACGAAGGAGGAGGCCACGAAGGAGGAGGAACTGCCCGATGCCGGTGACGAACTGCTCGCGTGGGCGAAGTCCGTCCTGGCGAGGGTCCCCTGGGTGCCCGGGCGCGGGGAGAGGGACCGGCCGGAGACGGAACCCGTGGTGGAGGAGAAGATCCCGGACCCACCGCCGTCCCGGGGCCGGGGGATGAGGGCGCTGCTGGGTGACGACGAGCGGGAGAAGCCCGGGAGATGAGGCGGGCCCGGTCCTCCCCGATTCGGGGAGGACCGGGAAGGACCGGGCCCGTGCGGGTCAGCCGGTCACCGCGAGCAGCCAGGCCGCCGACCCGGCGAACACCGCCACGGTCAGGCAGCCGATGGCCCGGTTGAGCCAGCGGTGCTTGAGCACCGCGATCCCCGCCAGCCGCTGCGACAGGCTCCAGATCTCCAGCAGCAGCGTCGCCGGTTCGGCGGGTTCGGCCGGGGCACCCATGCGGGCCACCCAGGGGAAGGCGAACCGGTTGGGGCCCGGCGGTGGGGTGATCCGCGCGCGGACCACCTGCGCCACGCAGAACACCGAGGCCAGGAAACAGAGCGCGCAGCAGCCCGCGCAGATCAGCACGAGCGCCTGGCGCCAGGCCGCGTCCGGCACGTCCGGCGGGTCGTAGCCGGCGGCCAGGGCCGCGAGCGCCCCGGCCTGGACGGCGACCACCAGGTTGGCCTTGCTGTCGGCGTGCTGGATGGTCTGCTGGAACGACTGCATCACGGCGAGACCGGTGCTGAGCCGGACCTCGGCGCTCAGCTCGGTGGGTGGGTCTGCATCGGACACGAGGGCCTCCTGGTCGGTGTTCCTCACCAGTGGGCCACGAGAAGCGGCGGGAGAAGCCGTCATTCGGCGGGATCCGGCAAGATCGCCGCTCACAGCAGGTGCGCGTTGATCTCCCGCACCCGCCCGGCCAGCTCGGGCAGCTCGACGACCTCGACCCCCGCCGCGGTCAGGGTCTGGACGCCCACGCAGTCGGCGAACAGCGAGGGCTCCCGCAGCGCCAGCACGACCCGGCCGATCCCGGCGTCCAGAATCAGCTGGGTGCAGGGGACCGGGCGCGAGCGCCGGACGGTGCACGGCTCCATCGAGGTGTAGATCGTGGCACCCGGGAGATCCTGGCCGCCGGTCAATTTGGCGAGGGCCGCCTCCTCCGCGTGGTAGGCCGGATCGGTCTCGCCGGTGAAGCCGTCCGCCAGCAGTGCCCCGCCGGCCGACACGACGGCGGCGCCGACGGCGTAGTGCGTGGGAGACGGCGGCGAGCGACGGGACACCTCGACGGCGGCCTCCAGCCAGTACCGGTCGCCGGACTGCGTCATACCGGGGATCTCCTGTCGCTCAGGGTGTATCGGAGCAGGACGACGTCACCGATCGGGGTGGCGCCGGCCAGCTGGGCGCGGTGGTCGCCGGACCACGGGAACCGGGCGTCGCCCACGAACCGGGGCGCCCGGGAGTCACCGACGAACACCGGTGCGACGACGAGTTGCAGTTCGTCGGCCAGCCCGGCGGCGAGGAACTGGGTGTGCATCGCCGAGCCGCCCTCCACCATCAGGCGGCGCACGCCCCGCCCGGCCAGGTCGGCCAGCACCCCGGCCAGGTCGAGCGGGTCGCCGGCGTCCACCACCGTGGCCACCGGGCCGACCCGTTCCCGGGCCCGGCCCACGGCCGGGGTGGCGGCGTACACCACCGGGCGTCCCGCCTCGTCGTCACCGTCCACGGGGTCGAAGAACCGCGCGGCCGGATCGAGGTCGCCGCTGCCGGTGACGGTGACCCGCAGCGGGGTGGAGGGCAGCCCGCGGCTGCGCCGGGCGGTACGGGCCTGGGCCGAGCGCACCTGGAGCCGCGGGTTGTCGTGGCGGATCGTGGACAGGCCGACCAGGATCGCGTCCACGCCCGCCCGTTCCTCGTCCACCCGCTCGAAGTCGGCGGCGTTGGACAGCAGCAGGCGCTGCGGGCTCGCGTCGTCGATGTACCCGTCGATCGACGCGGCACAGCTGAGAAGCACGAATGGACGCTCGTGGCCGCCGTTCCCGGCGGCCGTCCGGTTCCCTTGTGCCTGAGTCGGTATGCGCGTCATCAGTTTTCCCGGGTTCTCAGGTGCGGGGTCACCGCGACGACGGCAGCGGCTGCCCCACCGGCAGCCGGTTCCGCCCAGCCGTCCCGGGCAACCGACGGTACTCGTCCCGTGGTCGGAGAGCGACGACCGGATTCATGGAGGTTCTCCCGCGATCGGGTCAGACGGCCAGCGGCAGGGCGATGGTGTGGTGGGTGTGGGTGACCTTCGCCCGCAGGTAGCGCGCGTTGGCGTCCGACAGGTGGACGCCGGTCGGGACCCGCTCGGTCACCTGCACTCCCAGCGACTCCAGCTGGAGGGCCTTGTCCGGGTTGTTGCTCAGCAGCCGGATCCGGCCGGCGCCCAGGGCGCGCAGCATCTGCGCGGCGGCGGTGTAGTCCCGCTCGTCCTCGCCCCGGCCGAGCGCCCGGTTGGCCTCGTAGGTGTCCAGGCCGGTGTCTTGCAGCGCGTAGGCGTCGAGCTTGGCGTACAGCCCGATGCCGCGACCCTCCTGCCGCAGGTACAGCAGGAAGCCGCCGGCCTCGGTGATCGCCTGCGCGGCCTCGCGCAGCTGCGGACCGCAGTCGCAGCGCTGGGAGCCGAAGACGTCTCCGGTGAGGCACTCGCTGTGCGGGCGCACGAGCGGTGCGTCGCCCCCGTCGGTGAGCCGGGCGCGCCAGTCGCCGAGCCCCAGCGCCAGGTGCTCCAGACCGTCGGCCAGGCCGGTGAAGGTGAACACCTCGGCCGTGGTGCGGTAGCTGTCGGGGAACGCCAGCGGCACCGTGACCTGCGTGCGTACCCCTGCCGCCGGGGTGCCCGGGGTGCCCGGTTCGTCGGCCCCGGCCGTCGTCAGTGTCGTCATCATGACCCCAGATTGTTGAAGGTTCAATGAATCATTCGACGATCGGGTTGAACCTTCAACCGTGAAGCGGGGTGGCGTGCGTCACGCGAGCAGGATCGGGATCGCGATCGGCGGGGCGGTGGCGGGTGCCCGTCCTGACCCTATGCCGCCCCGGCCCGGTCGCGCACGACGCGTCGCGGGTTCAGGCCTCCAGCCAGTCCGCCCAGTCCCTCGGGGACGAGTGCGCCCGCAGGGCCTCCAGGATCCAGGGGGCGTGCAGGTCGTCGACGCCGTGCAGCCCGCGCAGGACGCCCGCCGCGACGGCGTGCTCCTCGTCGGTGCCGGCCAGCGCGGCCAGGCAGGAGCGGATCAGGTGATGGCGGTCCTCCCCGGGCCGCCGGGCGGCGTCGGCGATCGCCTGCAAGGCGCTGCGCCGGGCCGGCGGTGTCGTGGCGAAGTGCGGCAGGGCCTCCATCAGGGGAGCGAGGCTGCTCAGCACCCGGCTGGGCTCCGGCCCGGCCATCCGGTCGCGGACCGCCTCGACCGCGGCGGCGCCCTCGTCGTCCCCTCGCACCAGAACCCGCAGCACCGCGACCCAGGGCGAGGGATCGTCCGAAAGGCGAAGCCTGATCAGCAGTCTGGCAACCATCAGACGGCGGACGGCGTCGTGCGCCGCCAGGGCCTGGACGGCGTCCATGAGGTGTTGCCTCTCCTGGCCGGTGCCGAGTCGCGGTACCGCCCTCCGGGTCACGACGTCCGCCACCTCCTCCTGCTCCGGCAGGGTCACGGCCAGGGTGCCCAGGGCCGTCACCAGATCTGGCAGGCCGTGCGGCGTGGCTCCTTCGAGCTGCCCGGTGAGGAAGGCCAGCAGGGGCCGGCGGTCGTCCACGGTGGTGGGAAGCCGCACGAAGGACCGGGCGAGCAGGGGGAGGGAGGTGGCGGAGATCTGCGGGATCCTCCGCCGGACCACCCCGACGACGGACGTCACCTCGTCGGGCGACAGTCCCCAGCCGGCCAGGGCGCCGAGCATGTCGGGCACACCGTCGTCGCGGGTGCGGGACAGGGCTTCCAGAAGGGTGGACCTCGCGAGGCGCTCGGCGTCGGGGGAGAGCCGGGCCTGGGCCAGGGCCCGCGCGAAACCCCAGGAGGCGTAGGCCAGGGGGACGGCCGAACAGACCGGGTGCACGAGATCGCGCCACTGCGCGGGGGAGATCTCGAGCTCGCTCAGTGCCCGGCCCAGACCTGAGCTCTGCGCCGGGTCGGCCGACCGCAGTCGCGAGCCGATGGCCCCGGCGAAGGCCCGCTGGTCCTCGGGCGTGGCACCCAGCTTCCGGGACACGTGGGCCAGGGGGGACAGGTCGTCGGCGCCGGCCCCCGGGCACGCCCGCACGAAGGCGTCCAGGATCACCCGCCGCTCCCGCGGCCCGGCGTCCAGCTTCACCAGCGCGCGGCCCAGCGCCAGCAGCGACGGCACCGGCGGGGCCGGGCTGCTCCCGGCGGCCCGCAGGGCGCAGTTCACGGCCAGAGTCCTTTCCGCGGAGGCGTTCTCCAGCCCGGACAGCGCCTCGGCCACCGACTCGATCACGTCGGGTGCGGCGTGCGGCAGCACCGTGCGGGCGTAGCGCAGCAGGAACGCCGGTCGCAGCGCCGCCCAGGCCCGCAGGACCTGCTCGGGTTCCCAGGGCGACAGCACCGGGAACGCCGTCGCGACGATGCCGGGCAGCGACGCCTGGTCCTCGTCACCGGGCAGCACCGCCAGCCCGTGCAGGAGGGCCGCCAGCCGCTCCTGCGCCAGGTGGTGGGACGACGACCAGGAGTCGGCGTCCGGCGCCCCCAGCTCCTCCACGGCGAGCGCGATCCTGGTGTGCAGGGTGGCGGACAGCTGACGCCGGTCCGCCTCCGGGAGCGGCAGGGGAGCGAGCATCCGGAACAGCTCGGGCAGCTGGTGGCCGTCGCCCGCCAGGAGCTCCTGGGCGGCCCGGGCCAGCTCCGCCAGGTCGAGACCCGCCTCGACCAGCGCCGTGAGCGCCCGGCGCAGTTCGGGCAGGTCGTGGTCCGAGGCCCGCGGCAGCGCGGCGACGACGCCGTGCAGCCCGGCCCGCAGGTCTTCCGGTTCCGCCGGCCGGTGCGCCAGGGCGATGGCCAGGCCGCCGGCCAGATAGTGGCTGCCCGCCTCGATCCGCTGCCGCAGAACGCCTTTGGCCGCGGCCACGTCACGGTCCCGGCCGAGCACGCTCAGTGCCGCGATCGTGGAGCGCGCGCCGTAGGGGTGGACGTCGGCCAGCTCGTTCAGCAGACCCTCGACGCACGCGGGGTTGCTGTCGCCCCAGTGCGCGGAGGCCCGCAGTGCGATCGTCCACCGGGAGCCCTGCCGGGCCCGGACGCCGTGCAGGAACCGGCGTGAGGGCTCCTGCCAGTGCGAGGGTTGCGTCTCGCGGCACAGCGCCAGCCAGATCGCGTCGCTCTGCTGCTCCAGGGCGCCGGACAGGGGCGGTTTCTTTCCCGTGGCCACCGCTCTGCGCAGCACCGCCAGCAGCTCGTCGCGCTCCGGGTGCAGGCTGACGGCCGTGGGGGCCACGGCCTTCCAGGTCTCGTCGAACCACCAGTGCGCCGTCAGCAGGTCGGCCGCCTCGGTGAGCGGCAGACGCGAGACGGTGACGGCGACCAGGTGCTCCCGGATCACCCGGTGCGCGAACCGCCGTCGCACCTGCCGGCCGCCGCCGGCCGGGGCCCGGCCGGTCCGGGGGACCAGGGCGTCCAGCCGCCCGGCGGGTTCCGGCAACAGCTGGTCCAGGGGGGACGACGAGGTCAGGACGTCGTCCGGCCACGCGCTCAGACCGCTGGCCGGATCGTCCTGGGCCCAGTACCAGGCCCAGTCCCGCGCCGTGCGCAGCGGTTCCCCGGTCTCGGCCCCGGTGCCGGTCCCCGCCGGGGCGTGCAGGAGCTGGGCGATCATCCGGTCGGCCAGGTGCCACGTCGGGCCGGGCAGGGTGCCGTCGGGGGCGAGGAGGCACAGCCGGGTCAGGAACCACGGCACGGTGCTCAGGGCCCGGGCCGCAGGGCTCTCCTCCAGGCCGGTCATGAAGCGCCCGGCCGCACCGGCGTCGCCGAACCACGAACGGGCGAAAAGCTCTACCTGGTAGGGGTACCCCAGATCCTGGAGCTCGGCCCGGACGAAGACGCCGTCACCGGACGGGTTCGCCGGCCCGGGCGTGCCCCAGTGATCACGCCACGCGCCGGGCTGCGCCGTGACCACCGTGCGCCAGTCGCCGATCAGGGCCTGCCGGATCCGCCGCTGTCCCGCGACCGTCTCGTCGAACGAGTCCAGCACCAGCAGCACGCCGCAGTTGCGGTGCCGGAGAAGGGTTCTGATCCGGCGCTCGGTGCCGTCCGGGAGGCGCAGGAGATCGAGGGCCGGGCCGAGCGCGGCCTCCCGGGCCTGGCCGGCGGTGGAGGCGAACCGCGCCCAGGTGAGGAACAGCGGCAGCTCGACGGCGTCGATCGGGGTGCCGGCCCGCACCAGCTCCCGGGCCCGGTCGGCACACCGCCGGGCGGTGCGCCGGGCCAGCCAGGTCCTGCCCGACCCCGGCTCGCCCAGCACGACCACGTGGCGGCCGGTGGCCAGCACGTCGTCGGCGGGCTCCGGTGCCGGGCGGGTGCGCTCACCGGACGTCCGGGCGTCCTCGGGTCGTGGGTCGCGCACCACCCTGAGCGTGCGCTCCAGCTCGGGAACCGGCCCGGCGGAGGCGTTTCCGCCGTGCGGACCGGGAACCGGCGGCGGGGCGGACAGGTGCTGTGACAGCGCGTCCAGGTAGGCGAGCACGTCGTCGGTCAGCTGTTGGGTGTGCGTCCCGGTGGGTGCGCGCCGGCCGGTGGCCGGAGGGTCCGGGAGCAGCAGCTCGTAGAGGCAGACGACGATCTTCTCGCAGGCCGCGCGCAGTTCCGGATCCCCGAGCGCGCGCAGCGGCCCGTCCGCGTCGCGCAGTGCCTGCCCGCTGATCCTGGCCGGTGCCAGGCCGAGGGCCGTCATCCGGTGCGCGGACGGCCCGTGGTGCGCCAGCAGCCGCGTCGTCGTCCCGAACGCCGCGTCGACCGTGGCGGGGGATGCACCCCGACGGCGCGCCCACTCGTCCACCCGCCGGCGCAGCCGCCCGGCCTGCTCGGCCACCGGCGTCGCCGGGACGAGCAGCGCACCGTCCGGCTCCGTGGTCAGCCGGCCGATGACCGTCTCGATCAGGATGACGGCCGCCTGGTTGTTCCCGTTCGCCATGATTCAACCCCCTGGGGGAACCATGCCACACCGGGATATCGTCGGGGCGAGGTCCGGACGAACTGACGAAAGTTGCTATGAGTGAACGACTTGCTGCTCATCGCGATCGCCGCGCCGGTCCGGTGCTGACGAGCGGGACGCGGGACTTCGACGCCTTCGCCGGCCACTGGGACTCGGTGATGGGCGAGGACTACCGGCTGGCCCGGTTCACCTCCGCCACCGTCGCCGGCTTCCGCGGCGCCTTCCCGATCGCCCGGGTGCACGACGTCGCGATCAGTTCCATCACCGACGCGCCGGCCTTCACCACCGCGCGGGCCCCCGAGGCGAGCGCCGACAAGGCGCGCCTGTGGATCGTCCGCAAGGGCGCCTGGACGCTGCGTGACCGGCGGGGCCGCACCCGCACGGTGCGGGCCGGGCAGTTCCTGCTGCACCACGGCCCGCTGGCGGGATTCGAGTCCGAGCCGCACAGCGCGTCCCTGCACCTGACGGTGCCCGCCGGCTCACTCGGCCTCCCGGTGCTGGCCGGCCCGGCCGCCACCGCCGAGATCCGGCTGGTGGCAGCGCATGCCGAGATGATCCGCCGGACGGGCGCGGGCCTGGGCGCCGCCGGGGTGCGCGCGGCGCGGGACACCCTGCTGGAGCTGATCCGGTCCGTGCCCGGCGGGCGTTTCGACGACGCGGAGCCCCTGCTGGAGCCCGCCCTGGTCACGGCGGCCAAGCAACTGGCGGAGACCCGGCTGGCCGATCCCGGTCTGTCACCCGCGATGCTGGCCCGGGAGCTCAGCGTCTCGGTGCGCACGCTCCAGCGTGCCTTCGCCGGCACCGGTGAGGGCGTGGCGGCGTATCTGCGCGAACAGCGGCTGGAGCGGGCCCGCCACGAGATGCACTCCGGCCGGCTGAGTCTGGCGCAGATCGCCGCCCGCTGGCAGTTCGCCGACGGCAGCCATCTGACGCGGGTGTTCAAGCAGCGCTACGGCTACGCGCCCGGCCGGTCACGATCGGTCACGGGCGGTTCGCCCGTGACCGACCCGGTGAGCAGCCCGGTGAGCAGCCCGGTGAGCAGCCTGGGTCAGTAGCCGATCCGGAAGGTCGCGTCCTGCCGGTCGGTCGCCGCGGAAGCGCTGCTCAGGGCATCGATCCGGAGCACGAACCCGGAGTGCCGGATGTAGTGCGTGGACACGTTGTGCGAGCGGAACGACGTCCAGGTGCTGTCGGCCAGGCCCGCCGTGCGGTGGAACGTCGCGTCACCCGCGAACAGGCTGGTGCCGTCGTTCGCGGCCAGCACCAGGCTGTAGTCGGAGTGCCGCAGGTAGTGGTTCGCGATGTTGACCGACTGGAACGAGATGCCGGAGGAGTCGGCGAGGCCGGGCACCAGCCGCCACTGCGAGTCCTGGTAGGGGTCGAAGGGATACGGGTCGATGCGCCCGACGTAGGAGGCGTGCCGGATCAGCTGGTCGGGATAGTTGTACGACTTGATCCGGTTCCAGGTGGGGGCGCCCCAGCGGCTCAGCAGGTTCGACTGCTCGGTCGCCGTGATAGCCGCGATGGTGGGATGTTTCGCGTTCAGCGGCTGGGTGTACTGCGCCTTGGTCAGCGGGGTCCAGGCGTCCAGGCCGATGTTGCCCGACCGCCACACGTACAGCTCGCCGTTGTTCGGTGAGTAGGAGTCACCCCACAGCCACCACTCGTTGCGGTCGTTGGCCTTCACCACGATCGGCGCCTCGATCCCGCCGTTGACGACGCCCGCGGTGTAGGTGCCGCTGTCGAAGCTGCGCGGGTTCAGGGTGGACGATCGGGCGCCGTAGAGCTTCCCGTCCACGAAACTCTTGTAGTAGAGGTAGTTCACGCCGTTGTGGACGTGGGTGGTGGCGTCGAGCACGTTGAACCCGGGGTCGAAGAACAGCTGGGACGCCCCGACGGTGACGAAGTCGGTGGTGTAGTTGACGTAGAAGGCGTCGCGGCCGTTCGCGTTGGCCGAGTAGATGATGCCGTACTGGCCGCGCGAGGCGTCCCAGAACGCCTCGGGCGCCCAGGTGTGGGTGTTCATCGTGTGCAGGCGCAGCCGCCGGTAGCCGGTGAAGCTGCGCAGGTCGGCGGAGTCCCAGCAGTGGACGTACTGGTTGGGCTGGGTGAAGTCGGTGCCGGTCAGGTCGGTGGCCAGCACCACGAACGTGCCGTCCTGCTTGCGCAGCAGGTAGGGGTCGCGCAGCCCGCCGGTGCCGGCGGTGGGGGTGACCACGGGGTTGTTCTGGTTCAGCGGCGTCCATTCCAGCCCGTCGGAGCTGACGGCCAGGTGAAGGCCGTAGTTGTCGGCCACTTTCGAGGGCGACTCGGTGAAGTAGCCCATGACGAAGCCGGCGTAGGTGGCCGCGGAGGCGGTCAGGGCGGGGCCCGCCGTCACCAGGCCGGCGGCGGTGGCCAGCCCGGAGGTGAGAAGGGCACGTCGGGACAGGGGCATGATCACTCTCCTGAGGGTGCGGTCAGGGTGACGCCGAGCCGGGCCGGCGTGCCGAAGTTCGGTGTGCCGTCGGCGTTCCAGGTGAACTTCTGGGCGCGGGTGGAGCGGTTCATGTCGCAGCCGCCGGAGGCGGAGTCGTTGGCGTGGTACACGATCCAGTCCTCGGTGCCGTCGGGGCTCCTGAAGAAGCCGTTGTGGCCCGGGGCGTACACGCCGTTGGTGTCGCTGCGCTGGAACACCGGCGTCGGCTTCTTGGTCCAGTGCGCCGGGTTCAGCGGGTCGGTGCCGGTGAGGGTGAGCAGGCCCAGCTTGTAGTCCGGCCCCCAGCAGGCCGACGCCGAGTAGACCACCATCACCTTTCCGTTGTGGTACAGCGGTTCCGGGCCCTCGTTGACGGCGCCGGTCTGCTGTTCCCACGACAGGGTCGGCGAGCTGAACCGCACCCGGGAGCCGGTCGGTGTCCACGGGTTGGTGAGTCGCTGGATGAAGTTGCTCTGCCCGGCGCCGTCACCGCCGTAGGTGCCCATCAGGTACAGCTTGCCGCCGACGGTGAGAACACTGGCGTCCAGCGCCCATTCGCTGCCCAGGTCGGCCTTGAAGGTGTAGGGGCCCATCGGGTCGGTGCCGCTGGACTCCAGCACGTGCAGACGCTGGGTGGGGTTGTAGTCGGTGACGTTCTGCCCGGCCGTGTAGTAGAGGTACCAGTGCCCGTTGATCAGGTGGAACTCCGGCGCCCACATGTTGCAGCAGCCGTTGGCCCGCCCGGCCAGGTCGAACACCACCTGGTCGGTGGCGGTGGCCAGGCCGGCCAGGGTGTCGGCCCGGCGCATGGTGACGGTCGAGTTCCAGGTGGTGGTGGCCAGGTAGTAGTAACCGTTGTGGTACTGGAGCCACGGGTCCGGCCCGTTGCGCTTGACCGGGTTGTTGAAAGTGCCTGCCGCGGCCGGGGTCGGCACCAGCAGCCACTGCTGGTTCGCGCCGTCCAGGTCCTGGTACTGCGAGATCCTGCCGCCGTCGGCGGTGGTCCACTCCCAGGCCTCCAGGGCCTTGCCGCTGTTGCGGTTGATCAGCCTGACGTGGCCGTCGGCCGAGTCGGCCAGCCGGAACTGCTGACGCGCGTCGTTGCGGTCGGCGTTCTGCACCAGCTGCACGCCGTCGGCGGCGGTGGGCAGGTCGAGAACCTTTCCGCTGTGCGCCGACCGGAGGCGGTACCAGCCGCCGCCGGAGTCCAGGAACGTCCACTGCTGCCAGGCGCCGTCGTTGCGGGAGTACTGGTTGATCGCGGCACCGTCGGCGGTCGCCAGCTCGTACACGTCCAGGGCCTTGGCGCTGTTGCGGTTGATCAGCACGTAGGCGGTGTCGGTGCGCACGGTCGCGGCGGCGGCGGGGAGGGTGGTCAGTATCGCCCCGGCCAGGGCCAGCACGGCCACCAGCACAGCTGTCAGGAGGGTCTTCGGGGGCACGGCGAAGGGATTCATGGCGGGTCCTTCGGGTAGAGCGACGATCACGGACGGCATCGCCGGGCTGGTCGGCCCGGGGCGGCATCCGTGGACGCTGGATCCGGAGCGGTCATGGTGTCAGGGGGATGAACTACGCATTACGGACCACGAACTCGTGGATGTTCCCGTTAACACCCGGCGGAAATCAAGGGGTGGACGTCAAGCAGAAAGCCAGGTAAGAAGCGCGTTTTGGCAGGCCAGCGCGGGATTCTGGGGATGTTAACGTGAACATCACGCATGGCGCCGTCGCTCAGCGGTCACGAGTGCGGGCCCGCCGGTGGCCGGTCGGCGGCCGGTCGGTGGCCGGTGCCGGACGCTGCGGATGCGGTAGAACTCTTGGGGTACGGGCCGGGGACGTCTTCGTCGCCGTCACGTGCGTGGGGGCGAAGGAGGGTGCCGGGGGAACGGCCGCCGGCTCCTCGCAGAAAGAAGTGCCCTCCCGTGAGCACCACCCGGGCCTGGCTGGTCTGGTCGATCGGACTGCTCGGCTACGTCCTCGCCATCGCCAGTCGTTCGTCCCTGTCCGCCGTCGCCGTCGAGACCTCCGACCGGTTCGGCATCGCCGCGGCCACCCTGTCCACCTTCGCGGTGCTCCAACTGGGGGTGTACGCCTTCATGCAGCTGCCGGTCGGGCTGATCCTCGACCGGGCCGGGCCCCGCCTGGTGCTCACCGTGGGCCTGCTGGTGATGGCCTGCGGTCAGGCGCTGCTGGCGACCACCGAGAGCGTGCCGGGGGCCTTCGCCGCCCGGGTGCTGGTGGGGCTGGGGGACGCGTCGATCTTCGTCTCCGTGGTCCGGCTGGTGATCGCCTGGTTCCCGCCGCGCAGTGCGCCGCTGCTGACCCAGGTGACGGGTGTGGTGGCGCAGGGCGGGCAGATCATCAGCGTGGTGCCGTTCCTGGCCCTGGTGCACGCCCGCGGGTGGACGCCCGCCTTCCTCACGCTCTCGGCCTGCCTGATGCTCGTGGCCGTCGCGGTGGCCCTGACGGTCCGCAACCAGCCCGCCGACCGGCCGCCGCCCGACATCCCCGCCGCCCAGGGCGTCCGTGCGCAGGTTCTGGAGGTCTGGCGTCACCCCGGCACCCGGCTGGGGTTCTGGACCCACTTCGTCACCCCGCTGGGCGGCAACGTCTTCGCCCTGCTCTGGGGTTTCCCCTACCTGACCTCGGGGGAGGGACTCGCCGACGGCCGGGCGCAGGCGCTGCTGACGCTGTACGTGATCGCGAACGGCGTGTTCGGCATCGTGATCGGGCGTTTCGCCGGGCGTCATCCGTTGCGTCGTTCGTGGGTGGTGCTGGCGGTGGTCGCGCTCCAGGCGCTGGCCCTGCTGTCGGTGGTGCTGCGGCCCGGGACGGCGCCGCTGTGGCAGCTGGTCGTGCTGGTGATCTGCCTGGGCGCCGGCGGCCCGGGATCCCTCGTCGGCCTGGACTTCGCCCGCACCTCCAACCCGCCGCACCTGATCAGCAGCGCCACCGGGATCGCCAACAGCGCCGGGTTCCTCGCCTCGCTGCTGGCCCTGCTGATGATCGGTGTGCTGCTGGACCTCCAGGGCGCCGGCACCCCCGCGACCTACGACCTGCACGCCTTCCGCACCGCGTTCTGTAGCTGGTACCTGCTCTGGCTGGCCGGGGTGGCCGGGGTGCTGCACAACCGGCGCAGGCTGCGGAAAATGATGGCGGAGAGCGGTATTCACGTGCCGCCGCTGCGTGAGGTGATGGGGCGGTACACCCGGGCCCGGTGAGCGCCCAGGTCCGCGGACCGTCCCGGAAATACCGCATCCGGTGGATTCCGGAGCCTCCCGCTCCTGATGGGATCGGGATGCGCGGCGGTGCGCCCGCCGCAGAATGGGATCCGAGAGCGGGGACGAGGTGTGCGCATGCGGGTGGCCGGACGCCGGGAGGCGGACGTACTGGTGGTCGCGTCGGAACCGGGCACGCGCGCCTGCACCGCGACCGACCTGCGGCTGGGGGGATACCGGGTGACCCTGGCCGCGAGCGGTGACGACGCGGTGCGGGTGCTCGGCGAGCGGAACGTGAACCTGATCGTGGTCGATGTCGAGACCGAGGGGCTCGGGGCCCTGGCCCCGCGGACGTTCGCCGATCGTCCACCCGTGCTCTGCCTCACCGGGTGCGACGGCCTGATCGACCTGATCCCGGTGCTCGGCACCCGGGTCGAGGACTACGTGACCAAGCCCTGCCGCGCCGCGGAACTGCTGGCCCGCGTCCAGGTCGCGCTCCGCGGCAGCCAGGACCACACGCTCCGGTCGGGAGACCTGCTCGTCGACGACTCCACCAGCGCCGCCTGGCGGGCCGGCCGGGCCCTGGACGTCACCCCGGCCGAGTTCCGCCTGCTGCGCTTCCTCGTGCTCAACGCCGGGCAGGTGCTGTCCAAGGACCAGCTGGCCTGGCACGTCTGGGGCGAGGTGCGCGAGGGCAACACGGTGGAGCGGCTGGTGTCCCGGCTGCGCACCAAGGTGGACGCCGTGCCGCCCGCCGTGATCCGCACGCACCGGGGATTCGGGTACCGGCTGGCCACCTGAGGACGCCGGGCTGTCCGGTTCGTGTCAGGAAACCCTGGTCCCCTGGGACCTCCGACCTGGTGACCGATCACAGCACGGAGGAGTCCCCATGACGTCGCACGTCGTCCTGCCCGAGTACCCCGCCGAACGGGATGCCGGCTGCCCGTTCGCCCCGGCCGCCGCGATCCGCGAGATGACCCGGGACCACCCGATCGGCAAGGTCCGCATCTGGGACGGCAGCACCCCCTGGTTCATCACCCGGCACGCCGACCAGCGGGCCCTGCTGAACGACCCCCGCCTGAGCATCGACGAGACCCGGGCCGGCTACCCGCACATGACCCGGGCCCGCGCCGCCTCGGCCCCGCACCACCCGAAGCTGATCACCAACACCGACCCACCCGAGCACACCCGCCTGCGGCGCTCCGTCAACACGCCGTTCCTGGTGAAGAAGGTCGAGGGCCTGCGCCCTCGCATCCAGGAGGTCCTCGACGGGCTGGTCGACGACCTGCTCGCCGGGCCCCGCCCGGCCGACCTGGTGCAGACCGTCGGCCTGCCGGTGCCCACCCTCGTCATCACCGAGATCCTCGGCGCCCCCTACGCCGACCACCAGCTGTTCCAGGACACCAGCCACATCCTGATCAGCCACGACACCACCCCCGAGCAGGCGGCCGCCGCCGGGCAGCGGATCGGCGCCTACCTGGGCGACCTGCTCGACGCCAAGATCGCGGACCCGGGTGACGACGTGGTGTCCGCGATGGGCGCCCGCGTGGTGGCCGGCGAGATGACCCGCCCCGAGGCGATCAACATGGCCAACGCCATCCTGATCGCCGGGCACGAGACCAGCGCCAGCATGATCTCCCTGGGAACCCTGGCGCTGCTGCGCAACCCGGACCAGCTCGGCCTGCTGCGCGAGAACAGCCACGACGCGAAGTTCGTGGCCAACGCGGTCGAGGAGATCCTGCGCTACCTGACCATCGTGCACACCGGCGTGCGCCGCATCGCCGTCGAGGACATCGACCTGCACGGCGTCACCGTCCGGGCCGGTGACGGGATCGTGTTCGACCTGTCCGGAGCCAACTGGGACGAGAACGCCTTCCCCGAGCCGGATCGCCTCGACCTGACCCGCCCGGCCCGCCTGCACCACGCCTTCGGCTACGGCGTGCACCAGTGCCTCGGGCAGTCCCTGGCCCGGGTCGAGCTCCAGGTCGCCTACTCGACCCTGTACCGGCGCATCCCCACCCTCGCGCTCGCCGTCCCGTTCGAGGACGTCCCGTTCGCCATGGAGGGCGTCGCCTACGGCCTCAAGTCCCTGCCCGTCACCTGGTGAAGGAGGCATCCGTGCGAGTCGAGTTCGACGAACCCCGGTGCGTCGCCGCGGGGCAGTGCGCCCTGGTCGCGCCTGACCTCTTCGACCAGCGTGAGGACGACGGGGTCGCGGTCGTGCTGGAGGCCGAGCCTTCCCGGGAGCAGCACGACGAGGCCCGGGAGGCCGCGGCGGTCTGCCCGGCCGCCGCCATCCGCCTGGTGGAGGAGTGAGAAGGGTGGTCGTGGTGGGGGCCTCGGCCGCCGGCCTGGCGGCGGCCGAGACCCTCCGTCGTGAGGGGTACCGCGGGACGATCACGCTGGTCGGCGAGGAGGTGGACCCGCCCTACGACCGGCCGCCGCTGTCCAAGCAGGTGCTCTCCGCCACCTGGGAGAGCGACCGGCTCGCCCTGCGCACCCTGGACCAGATCACCGCCCTGGCCCTGGACCTGCGCCTCGGCGTGCGGGCCGTCGGCCTGGACACCGGCACCGGCGCCGGCACCGTGCGGCTGGGAGACGGCACCGATGTCCCCTACGACGGCCTGATCATCGCAACCGGGGTGCGCCCGCGCCACCTGCCCGGCGCCCCGGCCCACGTCCTGCGCACCCTGCACGACGCCCTGCGACTGCGCGCGACCCTGGAGCCGGGCAGACGCCTGGCGGTGGTCGGTGCCGGATTCCTCGGCGCCGAATGTGCTTCCGTGGCAAGGCAACTCGGCTGCGATGTGGTTCTGCTCGAACCCGCCCCGGTGCCGCTCGCCCACGCCGTGGGGGAGGACGTCGGTCGCCTGCTCTCCCGGGTCCATGCCGAGCACGGCGTCGACCTGCGCACGGGCGCCACGGCGCGGGCGGTGACCGGGGAGGGCGTCTGCCTGGAGGGAGGGGAGCTCGTGCCGGCCGACGAGGTGCTGGTGGCCGTCGGCTCGGTCCCCAACACCGAATGGCTCGACGGCAGTGGGCTTCCGGTGGCGGACGGCCTGGTCTGCGACGAGTTCAGCGCGGCGGCACCCGGCGTGTACGGAGCCGGTGACGTGGCCCGCTGGCACAACCCGCGGTTCGGCGTGTCGATGCGGATCGAGCACCGCACGAACGCCGCCGAGCAGGGGATGGCCGCCGCCCGCAACCTGCTGCACCCGGATGCCCGGAAGCCCTTCGCCCCGCTGCCCTACTTCTGGTCGGACCAGTACGACATGAAGATCCAGGCCCACGGCTACCTGCGCGGTCACGACGAGACCAGGATCGTCGAAGGCAGCCTGCCGGAGCGGAGATTCGTCGCCGCCTACCGCACCGGCGACCGCCTCACCGGCGTCCTGGCCGTCGGCGTCCCCCCGAAACTCCTGCGCCCGTGGCGCGCGGCCGTCGCCGGCGCCACCCTCTGGAAGGACATCGCATGACCGGCAGACCCGGCGTCGTGGTCATCACCGGCAGCGGCGGGATGGGCACCGCCGTGGCCCGCCGCATCGGTGCAGGACGCACGGTGCTCCTGGCCGACGCCTCCGCCCCGGCCCTGGAGCGAGCCGCGGCGGCCCTGCGGGACGAGGGGCACCAGGTGCTCACCCAGGTGGTGGACGTGTCCGACGCCGCCTCGGTGAAGGAGCTGGCCGAGCGGGCCGCCGCGACCGGCCGGGCCGGCGCCGTGGTGCACACCGCCGGCGTCTCCGCGGTCACCTCCACGGTGGAGCGGGTGCTCCGGGTGGACCTTCTCGGAACCGCGCTCGTCATCGAGGCTTTCGAGGCGGTGGCCGAACCGGGGACGTCCGTGGTCTGCGTGGCGAGCATGGCCGGTCACCTGGCCCGGCTGACCCCCGGGCAGGAGAGGGATCTGGCCACCACCCCGTCCGGCGACCTGCTGTCGCTCGACGTGGTGCGGCGGGTGCCGCCGCACGACACGGTGGGTGCCTACGTCCTGGCCAAGCGGGCCAACCAGATCCGGGCCCAGGCCGCCGCACTCGCCTACAACCGGGCCGGGGCCCGGATCAGCACGATCAGCCCGGGCGTCGTGTCCACCGCGATGGCCCGCGCCGAGCAGCAGGGCGCCACCGGCGAGCAGATGATGGCCTCGCTCAAGGCGTGCGGCATCGGCCGGCCCGGCACCCCGGGTGAACTGGCCGCGGCGGTGGCCTTCCTGACCGGCCCGGACTCCCGCTACCTCACCGGCACCGACCTGCTGCTGGACGGCGGTCAGGCGGCCTGGATGCGCTGGCACGCCGGGTTCGGCACCGGGCCCGCGTGAGGGTGCCTTCCCGTGCCTCGCGGTGAGCCACCTCACAGGCCGTTGTCACTCGTCCGCCCCAGAAGCCCTTAGGGCTACAGGTGTAGCCTAGGCAACAGTTGTTGCGTAGAGCAACGATCGGGTTCGCCGACCGGAAACCGGCCGCCGGCCCGTCGACGACGAAGTTGCCAGGAGGCTTCCATGTCCATCACCCGGTTCACCGATCGCGTCGTCCTGATCACCGGCGGCGGCTCGGGTCTGGGCCGCGCGACCGCGGTCCGGCTCGCCTCCGAGGGCGCCAGGCTCGTCCTCGTCGACATCGCGGAGACCGGCCTCAAGGCCAGCGTCGAGGCGATTTACGACGTGGCCCCGGACGCCGAGGTGCTCACCGTCACGGCCGACGTCTCGCAGGAGGCGGACGTGGAGAACTACGTCGCCCAGACGCTCCAGCGCTTCGGCCGGATCGACGGCTTCTTCAACAACGCGGGCATCGAGGGCCGGCAGAACCTGACCGAGGCGTTCACCGCGGCGGAGTTCGACCGGGTCGTGTCGATCAACCTGCGCGGCGCTTTCCTCGGCCTGGAGAAGGTGCTCAGGGTGATGCGCGAGCAGGGCTCCGGCATGGTCGTGAACACCGCGAGCGTGGGCGGCATCCGGGGCGTCGGCAACCAGTCCGGTTACGCCGCGGCCAAGCACGGCCTGGTGGGTCTGACCCGCAACTCCGGCGTCGAGTACGGCCGCTACGGCATCCGGATCAACGCCATCGCCCCCGGCGCGATCTGGACCCCGATGGTCGAGGACTCGATGAGGCAGCTCGACGCCGAGAACCCGCGGGCCGCCGCCGAGCAGTTCATCCAGCCGAACCCGGCCAAGCGCTACGGCGAGGCGCCGGAGATCGCCTCCGTGGTCGCGTTCCTGCTCTCGGACGACGCCAGCTACGTCAACGCGCAGGTGCTCGCGATCGACGGCGGCCAGTCCGCCGCCTACTGACCCGCGCCCTGACCCGCCTACTGACCCGCACCGGGCCGGAGGGGTGCGAGCCCGTCGCCCCTCCGGCCGGCGGTAGCGTGCTCGGATGCGCAGTGAGGCTGTCGAGGTGAGCGATCCCACCGGGGAACCGGCCCGCGGGCGGCGGGCCAGCCGGGACGCGGCCGAGCGCGCCGAGCCCCGGGCCCTGCGCACCCGGGCGAGCGTGCTGGAGGCGATCAGCGAGGCGATCGGGAACGGCGAGCTGGCCACGCTCACGGTCAGCGAGCTGTGCCGCCGGGCGCGGATCCACCGGGTCACGTTCTACAAGCACTGGACGGAACTCGGCGACGCCGTCGCGGAGGCCCTGGCCGAGGTCGTCGACGCGCTGGCGACCATCTCGCCGGACGCGATCGCCCGGGCTTCCGGCGTCCATGAACTCGCTCTTCTCTACCGGGAGGCACTTCTCGCCGAGCTGGGGGAGCTGCGCGAGCGGCGGGAGGTCTACCGCGAACTGCTCGCGGCCTCCGGCGGCCAGTCGCTGCGCGAGGCCCTGCACCGGGTCCTGGAAGAGCGCGCCCGCCTGGCGATGGATGCGATCGCCCGGGCCGGTGGCGAAGTGCCCACCGCCGGGCGGGATCTCGCGGCGGCCTACGTGGGCGGGGGAGCGGCTGCCGCCCTCGTCGCCTTCGTCCGGGGCGACGAGGAGAACATCGAGGACGCCGCCGCGGCGATCATGGCGCAGTGGCCTTCCTGGTGGCCGCGGCCGGATGAGTGAGCCGGGCCCGTGACGCGACTGGGCAGCCGTGTCCGGCGGGGCGGGAGATCAGTCGTCCAGGAGGATGTTCCGTAGCGCGCGGGACAGATGGGTGACGACGTCCTCGGGGCTCATCCGGGCCAGCGGCCCGACCCGGGCGATGTAGCGGACGAAAGTGATGCCGACGAGCTGGGACCCGAGCATGGCGACGCGGGTCGCGAGCTCTTCGTCGTCCTCCTGGTCGGTCGCGACGCTGCGCAGCAGCACGACGAGGGGGTCGGTGGCGGCGTTGGCCTCCATCCGCTCCACGAAACTGCGGGCCACCCGCTCGGGCAGGGTCTCGCGGTCGCCGGCGATGGTGGCGTCCAGCTCACGGTGCCCGGGGACGGCGGCCAGGAACAGCTCCTCCTTCGACCCGAACTGACGCAGCACCAGGCCATGGGTGACGCCGGCCCGGCCGGCGATCTCGCGCACCGTCGACTTGGCGAATCCCTTCTCCCCGAAACAGCTTCGGGCAGCGTCCAGGACGGCCCGGCTCCCTACCCCGGCTCGACGATCATCACCACGTTCAACAGCGCCGTCACCGGCCTGGTCCGGACCTGGCGATCGAGATCGCGCCGCACCGCGTCAACGCCCTGCACCCGGGCCTGGTCGGCGACAGCCCGCGCCGGCGGGACACCGACCTGACACAGATGGCCGCCCGCAACCCGACGAGCTGACACGGTGTCCGGATCCCGCGAAAAGTGCCTGAGGAAACCAGTTGTCGCCTCCGGGCCGTTCGTCCGCCCTCGGCGCGCATCCTCGTGCCGGACTGGGTAGGTTGCCCTCATGAGCGCTCCCGCCGTCCACAGACGTCCCTGGTGGCCGCAGCTCACGCCGGTTCTGGCCCTGCTGGTGCTGATCGTGACCTGGTTCTCGCACGAGCACTGGCTGCCCCTGGTCGTCGCCACCGCCGCCCTGATCGGGGCGATCCTCGCCGCCGTGCACCACGCGGAGGTGGTGGCCCACAAGGTGGGCGAGCCGTTCGGGTCGCTGGTGCTGGCGGTCGCCGTCACCGTCATCGAGGTCGCGCTGATCGTGCTGCTGATGAGCGGCGGGGGCGAGGGCACCAGCACCTACGCCCGGGACACGGTCTTCGCCGCCGTGATGATCACCTTCAACGGCATCGTCGGCCTGTCCTTGCTGCTCGGCGCGCGCAAGCACCACATCGTCAGTTTCAACGCCTCGGGCACCGGCTCAGCCGTCACCACCGTCATCGCGCTGGCCGGAGTGGCGCTGGTGCTACCGAGTTTCACCACCTCGGCGGCCGGCCGGGAGTACTCGACGTCCCAGCTGGCCTTCGCCGCGGTCGCCTCCCTGGCCCTGTACGCGGCCTTCGTGTTCACCCAGACCATCCGGCACCGCGACTTCTTCCTGCCGGTCTCCAGCGACGAGACCGGCCAGGCCACCGGGCTTCTCGACCTGGACGAAGACGGTCACGCCGACCCGCCGCCCGCCCGTGAGGCGTGGCTGAGCCTGGGTCTGCTGGTGGCCGCGCTGGTCTCGGTGGTGGGGCTGGCCAAGGTGCTGTCCCCGACCATCGAGGACCTGGTGGTCGACCTCGGTCTGCCCTACGCCGTGGTCGGCGTCGTCATCGCCCTGTTCGTGCTGGCGCCGGAGTCGATCGCCGCTGCCCGCAACGCCGCTCGCGACCGGGTGCAGCTCAGCCTGAACCTGGCCTACGGTTCGGCGATGGCCTCGATCGGCCTGACCATCCCGGCCGTGGCGGTGGCGATGATCTGGCTGTCCGGTCCCCTCGAACTCGGCCTGGAACCGATGCAGCTGGTGATGTTCGCCCTCACCGTCGTCGTCACCGCGTTCACCGTGGTGCAGGGGCGCGCCTACACACTCCAGGGTTTCGTGCATCTGGTTCTGCTGGGCGCATGGTTGTTCCTGACCGTGCAGCCGTGATCAGGCCTGCACAACGAGGACCTGACCTACCTGGGCACTGAGGCCCGCGGGGCCGTTCGGGTGCGCGCCACCGGTGCCGCTCAGGCGGCCCGGCCCACGGGCCGATCGCACTCCTGCCGGACCAGGCACCGCTGCTGCGAGCAGGAGGACCACCGTGTCGGATCAGACGCCCGCCCGGGGCGGCCCGGAAGAGCTCCTGGCTGAGCTCAGAAGCCAGGTCGAGGCGTACGAACTCGGCTCGGCGAAGGCCGAGTACGCCCCGGACGGCACGGTTCTGCGGGTGAACGAGCGGTTCGCCGAGCTGCTGGGCCTCGACCCGGCCGGGATTGTCGGCCGGGACCACGCGTCCCTGGTCTCCCCGGAGGTCGCCGAGACACCCGAGTACGTCGACCTGTGGAACCAGCTGCGTTCCGGCAGCAACCTGACCGGTGAGTTCCGCCTGGTCTGGCAGGGTGAGCACGACATGTGGATCCGCTCCACCTGGGTTCCGGTGCGCAACAGCACCGGCCAGGTGGTCAAGGTCATCGAGTACGCCCTCGACGTCACCCGGGGCAAGCGGGCGGCGGCCGACGCGCAGGGCAAGATCCAGGCGATCACCCGTTCCCAGGCGGTGATCGAGTTCGACCTCCAGGGGTACGTGCTGGACGCCAACGAGAACTTCCTCGACCTGGTCGGCTACTCCCGGGCCGAGGTCATCGGGCAGCACCACCGGATGTTCGTCTCCGAGGACGACGCGAACTCCCATTCCTACCAGCAGTTCTGGCAGAGCCTGGGGGCCGGCGAGTTCGTCTCGGGGGAGTTCCGCCGGATCGGCCAGGACGGGCGCGAGGTGTGGCTCCGGGCCGTCTACAACCCGATCCTCGGCGTGGACGGAAAGCCCTGGAAGGTGGTCAAGTTCGCCGTCGACGTGACCGCCGAGAAGATCGCCGCCGCCGAGTTCGAGGGCATGGTGGTGGCACTGAACCGCTCCCAGGCGATGATCGAGTTCGACCTGGACGGGCACGTGCTCAGTGCGAACGACAACTTCCTGGCCGCCGTCGGCTACCGCCGTGAGGAGGTGGTCGGGCGGCATCACCGGATGTTCGTGTCACCCGAGACGGCACAGTCGCCGGAGTACGCCGAGTTCTGGAGGCGCCTGCGGCAGGGGGAGTTCATGGCCGGTGAGTTCCACCGGTACGGCGCGAACGCCAAGGACGTCTGGCTCCAGGCCACCTACAACCCGATCTTCGGGCTGGACGGAAAGCCCTGGAAGGTGGTTAAGTTCGCCAGCGACGTGACCGAGGCGAAGATCCGTAACGCCGACTTCGAGGGCAAGGTCACGGCGATCCGGCGGTCTCAGGCGGTGATCGAGTTCGACCTCCAGGGGCACGTGCTGGACGCCAACGACGCCTTCCTCGAACTGATGGGCTACACCCTGGAGGAGATCCGGGGCAGGCACCACCGGATCTTCGTGGCCCCCGAGGAGGCGGACCGGCCGGAGTACCGCTCCTTCTGGGAGATGCTGGGGCGCGGTGAGTTCCACTCCGCCGAGTACCGCAGGATCGCCAAGGACGGTCACGAGGTGTGGATCCGGGCCACCTACAACCCGATCCTCGACCCCGACGGCCGGCCGGTGAAGGTGGTCAAGTTCGCCAACGACGTCACCGCGGAGAAGCTGCGCAACGCCGAGTTCGCGAGCCGGGTGGCCGCGATCGACCGCTCGCAGGCGGTGATCGAGTTCGATCTCGACGGCAGGATCCTCACGGCGAACGAGAACTTCCTCCGGACCATGGGTTACACGCTGCCGGAGATCGTGGGCAAGCACCACCGGATGTTCTGCACGCCCGACTACGCCCGCTCCGACGAGTACCTGGAGTTCTGGGTCCGGCTGCGCAGCGGCGAGTTCAGCTCCGGCCGCTTCCACCGCCTGGGCAAGAACGGCCGGGACGTCTGGATCCAGTCCAGCTACAACCCGATCCTCGACCTGTCCGGGCGGCCGGTGAAGGTGATCAAGTACGCCTACGACGTCACCGGGCAGGTCCAGCTCGAACAGCAGCAGAACGGCCAGATCGAGGCGATGACCGGGCACGCCTGAGGCAGCCGGGCCCGGCCTCCCGGCGCGGAGTCCTCAGCGCAGGCCCTTGGCGATGGCCCGGGTCATCGAGGCGTTCCGGGTGTCGCCGGAGAAGTCCCAGAAGAACGCCCCGCCGAGCTTCTGCTGCCGGGCGTACCTCATTTTCCGGCCCACGGTCCTCGGGGTGTCGTAGCTCCACCACTGCCGGCCGCACTTGGCGTAGGCGGTGTCGCCGGCGTAGCCGGTCGGCGGGCACCGGTCGGCCAGCACCTTGTAGTCGTCCACGCCGGGGGTGCCGGAGCTGGTGCCGCCGGCCGGGCCCCGGGCCCGGCCGCCCGGCCCGGCCTGGGTCACGCCGGTCCAGCCGCGTCCGTAGAAGGGGATGCCCAGCAGCAGCTTTCGCGACGGCACACCCTGGCTGCGCAGCCGGGCGATCACCGTGCGGGCGTCGAAGCCGGGGAACTGCGCGCCGGGGAAGTCGCTGAGCGGGGCGTGCGGCGCGGTCGGGCCCTTCCTGGCCCAGGTGCCGTAGTAGTCGTAGGTCATCGGCATCAGCCAGTCCAGGTACCGCACCCCGCCGGCGTAGTCGGCCCGGTCGAGAGTGCCTCCGGCGCGGCCGTTCCCGGTGACAGCAGAGGTGACCAGGTCGTGGCGGAACTGCCCACGCACCGCCTTGAGCAGCGCCGGGTAGGAGGAGTAGCCGCTCCTGTCGCAGACCTTCCCGCAGGCGTTGGGATACTCCCAGTCGATGTCGATGCCGTCGAAGACGTCGCCCCAGCGCTCGTCCTCGACCAGGGCGCGGCATGACTTCGCGAAGGTGACGGGCTTTCGGGCGGCCCGGCTGAAACCGCCCGAGGCGCCACCGCCGAACGACCAGAGCACCTTCAGGCCGGGATGCCTGCGCTTCAGCTCGCGCAGCTGGTTGAAGTTGCCCGCCAGCGCCTGCGACGCCGAGTCGGCCACCCCGTCCACGGACTCCGAGGCCGGGAACAGCCGGCGGTAATCGGCATAGGCGTCACCGATCTCGCACTTTCCCCCGCGCACCGCACCGAAGGCATAGAGCACGTGTGTCATCCGGCTCGCGGCACCGCTGGTGTGCATCGCCTTCACCGGAACCGCCTGGTCGCCGTACACGGACCAGCTGGTGTAGTAGCCCACCACCCGGGCCCGGGGTGCGGCCGCCACCGGGGTGCCGGCCTGGGCCGGGAGCGGCCAGGACGTCGTCCCCACCGCGGACGCGACGGCCAGGCAGAGGGCGAGCAGCCCGGAACGTCTCACGTGGATCCCCCTCCACCCTCCAGTGGCGCGGTGCGGTGCGGCGCGGGGAGACGCTAGCAAGCACCGGGTGCGCGCCGTCGGCGCTCCCGCGGCGTGGCGACGCGGAAGTCGGGACGACGAAAGGCCGGTCCTGCCCCGCGTCGTCCATGATCGTCACCGCAGAAACCGGCCGGTCTCTCCCACTCCGCCCATCGACTGCCCGACCAGGTCCACCGGTCCGCCACCCTCCCGCTCGATGACGGCGACGACGTCGGACACGAACGCGGGGCGGGTGGTGCTGTGACCGTGACCGCGCTGGTCGATCAGCAGGGCGGCGCGTGTGCTTGTGCCCCTGCGGTGGGCACGAGTTCGCGGGCGCTGCCGGCCAGCCCGTGCAGCAGAACCACGGTCGGCCCGGCGCCGGGAAGGGCGAGGTACGACACGGTGGTGCCGTCGGGGGTGACCAGTTCACGTCTTTCGGGATGCATCCGCGGATCCTGTCAGGTTCACCGTGGACATGACGAAGGGCCGGACGGTCTGGCCGTCCGGCCCTTCGGTTGGTGCCCGGTACTTATCGCACGGAGTGGCGCGAGTAGTAGGGCGTGACCGCGGCGATCAGCACGGCCGCGACGGCGACCTGAAGGATGTGCCGGATCCAGTCGATGCCGTTGGTGTCACCGACACCGAGCGCGACGGCGGCGACATTACCGACGACGGCACCGACGACGCCGAGCAGGATCGTGAGCCAGACCGGGATGTTCTGGCGACCCGGCAGGACGATCCGCGCGATGACACCAACGATGAGGCCGGCGATGATGGCCCAGATGAACGACATGCTGCCCTCCGTGGCGGCTATGGGGGTGTTGCTGACGAAAATGAAGTTACCCAGTGATCCACTGGCGCGCATCACGAGAAGATCCACCCCTGCACCTGCCGCGGGCCGGTCACGCTGCGTCGCCGGCGGCGAGAGGGCGGAAGGCCGGTCCGGATGGGGTCCGAAGGCACTGCGGTACAGCGGATTCCGGTGAATATCCTGGCGAGGACCCTGATGCCTCGCTCTCTCGGGAAGGTCCGGATGCGTTCCTCGACCAGAGTTCTCACGTCCCTCGTCGCCGTGGCCGGCGCGCTCGCCCTGCTGGCCGGCTGCTCCTCGGCGCCCACGGCGGGGGGAGACGGCGGCGCCTGGCTCAGCGGCTACGGGATCGACGGCCTGGACGCCCGGGAGGTGATCAGCCGGCTGGACGCCACGGCGGTCGGCGACCGGGCCGGTGCGCTCCGGGCCTCGGTGCGCCCGGACGTCCTCCTGCTCTCTGACGACCAGGGTCACGAGACGTCGCTCGACCTGCCGGAGGACCAGTTCTACCTGTCCGTCGCGCCGTACCTGGACGAGACCCACGAGTGCTTCTTCCACAGTCTGACCACGTGCAAGGGGGAGATGGGGGACCAGGACGTGGAGATCACGGTGACCGACAAGGCCGACGGCAGTGTGGTTCTCGAGCAGTCGGTGCGCACCTACGACAACGGGTTCGCGGGGGTGTGGCTGCCCCGCGACATCGAGGCGACCCTGACCGTGCGGCACGCGGACGGCACGGCGACCCTGCCGATCGGTACCGGCGACGACGACCCCACCTGCCTCACCACGGCCCGTCTCGCCTGACCGGGTCACCGCCACGTCCGTCCTGGCCCGGGTCCGCCCGGGCGGACCCGACCCGAAGAGCCCGAAGAGCGCGAAGAGCGCGAAGAGCGCGAAGCGGCCGGGGAACTGCGACAATGCCCGCATGGACGGCGGTTTCTTCAGATGGCTGGGGCGGGCTCCGGTGACCGAGCGGCTGCGGGCGGTTCACCTGCGCGAGGACCTGGTCGAGGCGTCCGGCCGGGCGGCGTTCGGGCGGGACTGCGACGCGGAGCTGGCCGTCGCGGCGGCTCTGCTGACCGACGACGAGGTGGTCGAGCAGGTCATCGAGGGGCGCCGGGGCAGGGTGAGCGGGCTGCTGGTGCTCACCGACCGGCGGCTCCTGCTGGTCGCCGAGCGCGCGGCCCCCGGGTCGGAGCTGGCCGTCGGGCGGGACCGGGTGCTCGGGGCCTCGGCGCAGGTGCGGCGCGGGCTGGGCGCGCTCACGCTGACCACGTCGTCCGGGCAGATCGTGGTGGACCAGATCCTCGGGACCCAGGCCGACACCTTCGCCGCGAACGTGATGCGCCCGCCCGCCACCGGTCCCGCTCCCGCCGACCCCCTGGCCGAGCTGGCGCGGCTGCGAAAGCTGCACCGGGCCGGCCGGATCGGCGACGACGAGTTCGATTCCCGTAAGCGGCGTCTCGTGGAAGAGATCTGACCGGACGCCACCCGGATCGGCCCGGACGCTCCCGATTCGCGCATCGTCCCGGAAACCCGGTGCTGCCGCCATGATCACCCCACACGCACCAGCACCGGGGAGACCGAGACGTGACGCTGAACCGCACATCCGCCAGAGGTTTCCGGCGGTGGCTGACCCCGTTCGGGGTGGCGGCGATCGCCGTCACGGTCCTGGCCCCGGCCGGCCCGGTGCGGGCCGCCTCCGACTACACGGTGCCGATCCCGCTGCACCCGGCCCCGGCCGGGCTGCGGTTGATCGGGGCGTCCGCGGCCGGGGTGGCCGTCCAGCAGGACGACGTGGACGGCGGATACCCGGCCGTGAACCCGGTCTTCACCGGCCCGACGGGAGGTGAGCTGACCCGGCGCTCCGCCCTGAATCCGACCCTCAGCAGCAGCTATTCGCCGGAAGGGCTCACCGTGGTGGGCTCCACCCTGGCCTGGACCCAGCCCCTCCAGCGCGCGGGCAGCCGGCCCTACGAGGCGAACCGGCTGAACATCCTCACCGGCGAGAACCAGAAGGAGGCCGGAACCATCGGTGCCCCGGCCACTTTCAACGGCGAGAGCTGGTTCTCGCACGAGGTGATCGGATACGCCGACCTCCCGGAGAACTGGCAGCGTCCACTGCGCCGCTACCACGCCGGCACCCAGGACAGATTCGGGATGAGGACCGACATCCTGATCCCGAACGTGAAGGGCGTGATCGGGGGGCCACTGACCTCCGACGCCGGTGCGGCCCTGCGGGCCACCCGCGACGGGGCCACCGGCCTGTCCGCCCTCGACCTCGTCACCCTGAAGGACGGCACGGTCACCCGGATCGCCGAGGGGCCGGAGGAGATCGCCGGGGTGGCCCTGGGCGGCGGTCTGCTGGTCTGGGCCACGAAGACGGCGGACGGCTTCGCCGTGCACCAGAGGCCGCGCGCCGGAGGCGATGTCGTCACCTACGCCGAGCCGGACGCGAATGCCGACGTCGGGCACATGGTCGCCGGTGAGGCGGGCGTGGCCTACCTGGTGAACCATCAGCCGGATCCGGGGAACCCGTCCGCCGACAGCACCGGCATCGTCATCGTCGACGGGGAGCAGGCGCACCGCCGCGACCTCACCTACACCGCCGCCGGCCTGGCCGCGGTCGGCGACCATTTCCTCACCGCCAGTGCGGGTTACGCGGGCTTCGAGCCGTACTACTCGGACACCGCGGGGGTCTACCAGGTCACCGAGGACGAATTCGTCCGGGTGGCGACGGTTCCGGCGGCGACCCTGCCCGCGCAGCAGCTGTCCCTGAGCGCCGGGCTCCTGCGCTACAGCGACGCCTCCGGGCCGGCCTACCCGGGCGCGCCCGCGGCGGGGCGGCCGGTGTTCCAGCGGACCGTGACCGGGCAGCGCCGGGCGAAGTTCTCGGAGGAGTCCCGGATCGGGGCGAGAACGTCCGGCCAGATGGTCTTCTCGGCTGCCCGCGGGGTGCTCGGCGTGCCGGATCAGCAGGGGGTGTGGCAGCTGCTCGACCGTGGTCAGGAGACCGCGACGATCGAGGCGGCCGGTGAGAAGCCCAACGTGTCCGGACCTTACACGCTCGTCGGGGGCAGGGTGTTCCGTCCCGACGGCGAGCAGATCTACACCGAGCCGACGCCCGCGGGTACCACGAGCGGGGACGACGACCTGTTCGGCCCGCGGATCGTGTACGTCCGCACGGACGGGGCCGGAGCGTCGACGATCTGGGTGGACGACGCGGAGAGGCCGGCCCCGGTGGAGCTGGCGGCGGTGGACGCCGGTTGTGACGGGAGCACCCCGCGGGTGTCGGTCTGGGGCGAGCTGGTGGCCTGGACCACCAGCTGCGGCGAGCGCGCGTACGTGCGGAACCTGGTCACCGGCGCGACCCGGGAGGCCGCGGTGGGAGCGGCCCACGGCCGGCTGTCACTGAGCGAGGGCACGCTGAGCTGGAGCCACGACGGGTTCGCCCCGGTCGGCGTGATCGACCTGACCGGGACGCACCTGGCGCCGGTCGTGCTGCCCGGCGGGGCGGCGCCGGCCGCGGTCGACGACCACCGCGTCGCCCGGCAGGTCAGGGAGTTCCCGTGGTCGCTGACCGTCCGTACGGAGATGTCGCCGCTGCCCTTCACCCGGAAGCTCAGGCCCCGGCTGATCGCCGCCCTGGGCCCGCTCGGGTTCAGCCCCGACGGCGACGGCCGGGGCGACGTCTGGGCACCGCAGTTCGACCTCACCAAGCCGATGCGGTCGGTGGAGCTGACGATCCAGAACCCGGCGGGCACGAAGACCGTCGCCCGGATCGACGGCACCGCCCCCGACGGCAGCGTGCGGGACCTGCGCTGGAACGGCCTGTCCTCCAAGGGGATGCAGCTGCCCGGGGGGACGTACCGGTGGACGCTGTCCGGCCGGTCGGCCGACGGCGACGGCACGCTGATCGGCCGGGACGGCGCGGCGGTGGTGTCCGGGACGATCGACCTGGAGCTGGGCTGACACCACTGGTCCCCGGGTGACCGGAGGCGTGTCAGTCCGGTGACAGACCCGTGTCAGCCCCGCCGGGCATCGTTCTGGTCATGAACACGACGGCGATAGCGGTCTCCGGGCTACGGAAGGCCTACGGTGACAAGACGGTGCTCGACGGCATCGATTTCGAGGTGGCGGCGGGATCGGTGTTCTCGCTGCTCGGCCCGAACGGGGCGGGCAAGACCACCACGGTCAACGTGCTGGCCACCCTGCTGAAGCCGGACGCCGGCACGGTCACGGTGGCCGGGCACGACGTGACCACGGCGACCCGCCAGGTGCGGGCGGCCATCGGCGTCACCGGGCAGTTCGCGGCGGTGGACGACCTGCTCACCGGCCGCGAGAACCTCCGGATGACGGCCGACCTGAAGCGGGTGGGCCGTGGCGACCCGGTGGTCACCCGGCTGCTGGAGCGCTTCGACCTGGGCGAGGCCGCCGACCAGCGGGTCGCGTCCTACTCCGGCGGCATGCGCCGCAAGCTCGACCTGGCGATGACCCTGGTCGGCCGGCCGCAGGTGATCTTCCTCGACGAGCCGACCACCGGCCTGGACCCGCGCAGCCGCCGCACCCTCTGGCAGATCGTCCGCGACCTGGTCGACGAGGGCACCACCATCCTCCTCACCACCCAGTACCTGGAGGAGGCGGACCAGCTGGCCGACCGGATCGCGGTGCTCGACCACGGCCGCCTGGTGGCCCAGGGCAGCCCGGCCGAGCTGAAGCGGCAGATCCCCGGAACCCACGTGCGGCTGCGGTTCACCGGCCCGCAGGAGCTCGACGCCGCGGCCCGGGTGCTGCCCGGCTCCACCCGCGACGACCAGGACCTCAGCCTGCGGGTGCCGGCCGAGGGCGACTCCCGCTCGCTCAAGGCCCTGCTCGACCGCCTGGACGAGTACTCCGTGGTGGCAAGGGAATTCACCGTTCACACGCCCGACCTCGACGACGTCTACCTCGCCCTGACCGGGCGCCCGAGCACGGAGGACACCCAATCGTGAGTACCCTCGCCGCCAGCCTCACCGACTCCCGGATCATGCTGGGCCGCAACCTGAAACACACCTGGCGCAACCCGCTGGTGCTGTTCAACGCCGTGCTCTTCCCGGTCGTCGTCATGCTGCTGTTCGTCAAGGTCTTCGGCGGCGCCTTCGCCGTCGGCGAGAACTACGTCGACTTCGCCACCCCCGGAATGCTCATCCTGGCCGTCAGTTACGGCCTGGCCACCACCGCGGTGGCGGTGAACGAGGACATGTCCAAGGGCGTCATCAACCGGTTCCGCACCATGGACGTGTCCCGCGGAGCGATCCTGACCGGGCACGTCGTCGTCACCACCGTGCGCTGCCTGCTGGCCAACCTGGCGATCGTGGCGGTCGCCTTCCTGATGGGCTTCGACCCGGCGGCCGGCCCGCTGGAATGGCTCGCCGTGCTGGGCCTGATCGTGCTGGTCGCCTTCGCCGCCTCGTGGCTCACCATCGCCCTCGGCCTGGCCGCCACCAGCGCCGAGGCGGCCGGCCTGGCCGCCGTCCCGCTGATCCTGCTGCCCTTCCTGAGCAGCACGTTCGTGCCGGTCGAGACGATGGGCACGGGCCTGCGGCAGTTCGCCGAGTACCAGCCCTTCACCCCGATCATCGACACCCTGCGCGGTCTCCTGCTCGACGGCCACGCGCCGGCCGGCTCGGCGCTCGCCGCCGTCGCCTGGTGCGTGGGCATCTCCCTGGCCGGATACCTCTGGTCGGTGCGGACCTTCAGCCGGCGAGCGTGACACCCGTCAGCTCGGTCCAGTCGGACTCCCGTCCCTCCCGCGTCGTCTCGGCGAACAGCTCCTCGCCGAGGCGGCGCCGCGCCGCGTCCTCGATCCGGGCCAGGTCCGGGTGCGACCGGTCGGTCAGCCCCTTCATCGCGACGCCGGCGCCGAGCAGCCGCGCGGCCTGGTCGGGCCGGTCCATCCGCAGCGCCAGGTCGGCCACCCCGACGAGCACCTGGGCCACCACCGGTGGGATACCCGACTCGGCGGCGGCCGCGCAGGCCGCGGCCCGGTGGGCGCGGGCCTGCTCCAGGTCGGTGGCCAGGTAGCCGAGCAGGTCGTGGCGCGCCGCCCGCAGGTTCGGGGCGTCGGCCGCCTCGCCCAGCACATGGTGGACGACGTCGAGCCGGCGCAGCACCTCCCCGGGATCGTCGTCCCACCGCGCGAGTTCGGCCTCAGCCAGGGCCAGTTCGGCCAGGGCCTCCGGCCAGGTCACCTTCCGCGCGCAGCGCCTGGCCTCGGCCAGCGCGGCGGCAGCGGCGTCCGGGTCACCCATCAGCCGGTACAGCTGGGCCTGCCGGGCCCGCATCCGGATCACGTCGTCGAGGGCGCCGATCTCGGTGACGGCCGTGACCGCCTGCTCGTAGTGCTCGCAGGCCCCGGCGAGGTCGCCGCGCACCGCCAGCCGGTCGGCCAGCTCGGTGCGGGCGAACGAGATGCCGAAACGCTCACCCAGCGCCTGGAACTCGGCCAGGGCGGTGGCCAGGTGCGCGTCGGCGTCCAGGCCACCGTGGCCGTGCATGATGCGCAGCTTGCCGAGCTGGAGCCGGGCCAGCGCGCGCACCCACGGGTCGTCGCTGGCGAGCAGCGGCTCGAACGCCGACAGGTACTCCTGCGGCGCGGTCAGCAGCACCTCCAGCGGCGCGGTCAGCTCCAGCAGCGGGCTGGAACACGCGGTGCGGGAGGCCAGTTCGTGGGCCTGGTGGATCCACTGGGCGGCGTCGCGCTCGTCGTTGCGCCCGGAACTCAAAAAGGTGGACACCAGTGCGTACACCATGGCCCGGACGCCGTCGGGCACCGCACCCTCCAGCCCGGCCGCCGCGGTGAGGTAGGTGTTGCCCTCGGCCCGGTGCCCGCTCAGCCACCAGTACCAGCCGGCGGCCGCGGCCAGCCGCATCGCCCCGGCCGCGTCACCGGCCGCCAGGGCATCGCGCATCGCGGCGCTGACGTTGTCGTGCTCGGCCCCGAGCCGCTCCAGCCACAGCAGCTGGTCGCGGCGGCGCAGCTGCGGGTCGGCGGTCTCGGCCAGATCGGTGACGTAGGCCAGAAGGGCCTGGCGGGCGGCGGTTTCCTCGCCCGCCTCGGCCAGCCGCTGCGCGGAGTACTCGCGCACCGTGCCGAGCATGCGGTAGCGCGGCCCGGCCGTGTCCTCGGTGACCAGCAGCGACTTCTCGGTCAGCGCGGTGAGCAGGTCGAGCACGTCCGGTGCCTCCCCGGCCCGGCAGACCCACTCCGCCGCCTCCAGGGTGGCCCCGCCCGGCAGCACCGAGAGCCGCCGCAGCACCAGCTGTTCCGGCCCGGTGAGCAGCTGCCAGCTCCAGTCGATCACCGCCCGCAGCGTGCGGTGCCGGGGCAGGGCTGCGCGGCTGCCGCCGGTCAGCAGCCGGAACCGGTCGTCCAGGCGGGAGGCCAGCTGCTCCGGCGTCATCGTGCGCAGCCGGGCCGCGGCCAGCTCGATCGCCAGCGGCATCCCGTCCAGGGCCCGGGCGATCCGTGCCATCGTGCCCGCGGTGGAGGCGTCGAGCACCAGCCCGGGCCGTACGGCCAGCGCCCGGTCGCACAGCAGCCGGACGGCGGGGGAGGAACCGATCTGGTCCGGATCTGCCTGTTCCGCGGGAAGATTCAGCGGGACCACGGGCCAGAGCGTCTCGCCGGTCAGGCCCAGCACCTCCCGGCTGGTGGCCAGCACCCGCAGCCGCGGGCACTCGCCGAGCAGCTGGTGCGCGAGCGCCGCCACCTGCTCGATCACGTGCTCGCAGTTGTCCAGCACCAGCAGCATCTCCCGGTCGCGGACCGCCGCCACCAGCCGCTCGCGTGGCGAGTCACCGGTGGCCTCGCCCAGCATCGTGTCGCGCAGCCCCAGGGCCGCCAGCGCCGCCGGTGCCACGTCGCCGCCGGCCGTGACCGGCGCCAGCTCCACCAGCCACGCGCCGTCCGGCAGGTCGTCGGCCGCCGGGCGCGCGGATTCCACGGCCAGGCGCGTCTTCCCGGCGCCGCCCGGCCCGATCAGCGTGACCAGGCGGTGCCGGCCGAGCAGCTCGCGCACCTGGGCCAGGTCGTGCTCGCGGCCGATGAAGCTGGTCAGCTCGGCCCGCAGATTGTGCCGACGTGCGGTGCGCGGTGCGGCCTTCCGCGGCGGGGGCGTGCCCCGCAGCAGCTCCAGGTGCAGGGCGGACAGCTCGGCCGAGGGGTCGGCGCCAAGCTCGTCGGCCAGGGCCTGCCGGGTGCGCTCGTACACCAGCAGTGCCTCCGACCCGCGGCCCGCGCCGGCCAGCGCGCGCATCAGCGCGGCGGCCAGCGGTTCCCGCAGCGGGTGCGCCGCCACCAGGCCGGTCAGCTCGCTGACCAGTGCCGGGCCGGGTTCCTCGGCCCGCGCCCAGTCCTCCACCGCGCCCAGCCGCAGTTGTTCCAGCCGGGTGAGCGCCGCGTCGAACGGCGCGCTGCCGGTCAGGTCGACGTCGTGCAGGGCGGGCCCCCGCCACAGGCCCAGCGCCTCGCGCAGCACCTCGCCCGGCCGCACGTGGTTCCGGCTGCCGGCCATCAGCTGCTCGAACCGCACCGCGTCCACGTCCTCGGGCAGCACCCGCAGCCGGTAACCGTCGGTGCCGCCCTCGATCACGCCCCCGGGCAGCACCCGCCGCAGCCGGGAGACCAGGCGCTGCAACGCGTTCGACGCGTCACCGGGTGGCTGCTCACCCCAGACCCATTCCACCAGCGACGATTTCGGCACGACCTGACCCGGTCGCAGAGCCAGGGCCACCAGCACCCCGCGCAGCCGCGCCCCCGGCACCTCGATCGCGACCCCGTCGTCGCCGCGCACCTCGAACGTCCCCAGTATCCCGATTTGCACCCCAGGACTATCCCACGGCACACCGATGACAAATGTCATCGGTATCCGGTGAGAGACGGGACCGGGAAACCGCCGGATCCGCCGCCAGTCTGGAGACATGACGACGAACCCCACCACCGAGTTCGCGGTGCAGGCCCGCGGGCTGCGGCGCACCTACGGAAAGGGCTCCGGGGCCTACGAGGCCGTGCGCGGTGTCGACCTCGACGTCCGCACCGGGTCGATCACCGCGCTGCTGGGCACCAACGGCGCCGGCAAGACGTCCACCCTGGAGGTGATCGAGGGCCTGGCCGCGCCCTCCGGCGGCACCGTGCGGGTGCTCGGCCTCGACCCGGTCGCCGACCGCGCCGCCGTGCGCCGCCGCACCGGGGTGCTGCTCCAGCGCAGCGGGTTCTCCGGCGACCTCACGGTGCGCGAGACCCTGCGCCTGTGGGGCGGCACGCTCAGCGCCCCGCGCCCGGTCGACGACATGCTGGCCATGCTGTCGCTGGAACGCCGCGCCGACACCCGGGTGCTGTCGCTGTCCGGCGGTGAGGCCCGCCGCGTCGACCTGGCCTGCACCCTGATGGGCGACCCGGAGCTGGTCGTGCTCGACGAGCCGACCACCGGCCTGGACCCGGAGAGCCGCCGCGAGGTCTGGCACCTGGTCTCGGCCCTGCGCGAGCGCGGCGCCACCGTGCTGGTCACCACCCACTACCTGGACGAGGCCGAGCACCTGGCCGACCGGATCGAGATCCTGCACGCCGGGCGGATCGTCCGCTCCGGCACCCCCACCCAGATCGCCGCCGGGCACCCGTCGCGGATCAGCTTCGTGCGGCTGCCCGGCCGGCTCGCCGTTCCGGCCCTGCCCGGCGTCACCGACGTGGCCGAGGAGGCCGGCCGGACCACGCTGCACACCGCCGACCTCCAGCGCACGCTGGGCGAGCTGCTCAGCTGGGCGGCCCGGCACGACGTGCGGCTGGACGGGCTGGACGCCCGCAGCCCGTCGCTGGAGTCGGTCTTCCTGGCCGTCGCCGACGGCCGCGACCCGAACCCCACCACCCCGTCCCCGATCCTGGAGGGAAGCCACCGATGACCACCACCACCTTCTCCCCGGCGCGCACCGCACACCTGGCCCGCTGGAACGCCACGCTGCTGAGCCGCAACCGCCTGGCCCTGACCTACGCGCTGGTGATGCCGCTCGCCCCGCTGCTGATCCTGCGCACGGGTGAGCCCGGCGACCCGGCGGTCGGCGCCTCCGCCGTCGGCCTGATGCTGTTGCTGGCCGGGCTCTTTCCGGTCTACTACAACATCCTGTCGCAGTTCGTCAGCCGTCGCGACGAGCTGGTGCTCAAGCGGATGCGCACCGGCGAGGCCCGGGACGGCGAACTGCTGGCCGGCATCGCCCTGCCCGGGGTGCTGTGCGCGCTCGCGGTCTGCGCGGTGGCCGTGCCGGTGGCGGTGGCCGCCGGTCAGCGGATGCCCGTCAACATCGCCCTGTTCGCGGTCGGCTGCCTGCTGGCGGCCGTGATGTTCGCGGCTCTGGCCTACTGGACCGCGGCCTGGACCCGCAGCGCCGAGGCCGCCCAGCTGACCAGCATGCCGGTGATCATCCTGGCCTCGCTCGGGCCGTTCGTGTCCGCCGGGGTCTCCGACGCGGTGCGCGAGATCGTGTCGTACACCCCCGGCGCGGCCCTGACCGAGCTGGTGCGCGTGGCCTGGTTCGGGTTCGACGGTCACGACGCCGCCACCTCCACCCTCGACCTGGCCGGCACCTGGGGCGCCGCCGCGCAGCCGCTCGCGGTGACGGCGGCCTGGACCGTCCTGGCCGTTCTCCTGGCGAGCCGGTCGCTGCGGTGGGAGCCACGGGCTTGAGGACGCCGGCCCGCCCGGTCCTCCCGGCCCACCTCGTGGCCGGCCTGTCTAGGCTGGTCCCCGTGAGGTTCCGCAGACCCCGGCGCTGGGCCGACCTGAGCCGCCTGGAGCGCGTCGACCTCTACACCCGGCAGTCGCTGCACCTGGTGCTCTGGCTGATGTGCCTGTTCGTGCTGGCCGCGGTGCCCTCCCGGGAACCGCTGCTGTGGGCCGGCGGCCTGGTGGTCACCGCGCTCGGGTCGTCGCTGATGAACGCCGTGGTCAGGGGGTACCCGCGGATCCGGCCGTTCGCCTGGCGCCGGGCCGCCGCGCTGGCCCTGGCCTGCGTGCTCTACCTGGGCCTGGTCGCCGTGCCCGGGCAGGGCCAGGTGGCCGGCACGGCGGGGGTGCTGGTGGCCGCGAACCTGGCGGCGGCGCTGGGCGGACTGCCCGACCACCGGATCTCCCTGGGCGTCGTCCTGTTCTGCACCGTGGTGGTGGGGGCGACCAGCGCGAACCTGGCCGCGGCGGTCAGCGGCGTGGTGATCGGCGTCCTGGTGGTGTTCACGGTGCGCGTGTCCCTGTGGCTGTACGGCGTCGTCAGCGAACTCGACGAGGCCCGCCAGACCCAGGCCCGGCTGGCCGTGGCCGAGGAACGGCTGCGGTTCTCCCGCGACGTGCACGACGTGCTCGGCCGCCGGCTGTCCACCATCGCCGTGCAGGCCGAGCTCGCCGCCACCCTGGCCCGGCGCGGCGACAGCCGTGCCGCCGACCGGATGATGGACGTGCGCCAGGTGGCCCACGACTCCCTGGCCGAGGCCCGCGAGCTGGCCCGCGGCTACCGGCCCACCAACCTGTCCCAGGAACTCGAGGGCGCCCGCTCGCTGCTGCGCTCGGCGGGCATCGACGTCGGCCTGGACATCGGCGACGTGCCCCGGGCCTGGCACGAGGCGGCCGGCTGGGTGGTGCGCGAGAGCGTGACCAACGTGCTGCGTCACTCGTCCGCCACGGTGGTGCGGATCTCCTACCGCGACGGCGAGTTACGCGTCGAGAACGATGGTGTCGGGACGTCGGTGGGCACGGTGGACGGAACGGGTGCGGCGGCGGGCACCGGGTCCGGGCTGCGTGGCCTGGGGGAGCGGCTGGCGCCGCTCGGCGCCGGGGTGCGGGCGGGGCCCTCGGGCCCGGGCCGGAACGGGTGGACGCTGGTGGCCCGGTTCCCGGCGAGCGGCCCCGTCAGCGCCTCGGCCGCCCCGGCCGCCCCGGCCCGCACGGTCACCCCCGACCCCGTCGACCCGGCCGAAACCGCTGCGCGCGCGAGGAGATCCGCATCATGAGCATCCGCGTCCTGCTGGCCGACGACGAGCACCTGATCCGTACGGCCCTGGCCCAGATGCTGAACCTGGAAGCCGATCTGGACGTGGTCGCGGAGGCCGCCACGGGTGACGAGGCGGTGGCCATGGCGGTGCGGCACCAGGTCGGCGTGGCGGTGCTCGACCTCCAGATGCCCGGGCTCGACGGCATCACCGCGGCCGGGGAGATCGGCCGGCTGCTGCCCGGTTGCGGGTGCGTCATCGTGACCAGCCACGGCCGGCCCGGGCACCTGAAACGTGCTCTCACGGCCGGGGTCCGGGGGTTCCTGCCGAAGACCACCTCGGCCGTGACGCTGGCCGAGGTGGTCCGCACGGTGCACGCCGGCGGCCGTCACGTGGACCCGCAGCTGGCCGCCGAGGCGATCGCGGCCGGCGACAGCCCGCTCACCCCGCGCGAGGCCGACGTGCTCGAACTGGCCGCCACCGGTGCCCCGATCGACGAGATCGCGGTGCGGGCGTCCCTGTCCCCGGGGACCGTGCGCAACTACCTGTCCAGCGCGATGGGCAAGCTGGACGCCGCCAACCGGCACGACGCCTGCGCGATCGCCCGGCGGATGGGCTGGATCTGAGGTGACCCGACCCCTCACGCGGCCGGGAAACGCACCCGGGTGAGTTCCTCGGACAGCCGCCAGATGCGTTCGCCGTCCCCCGTTCTGAGCAGAGGGGCGTAGGGCCGCTGCCCGGCGGGAGCACCACCCAGCCGCCCCGGGCCGGAGGGCCCGTAGAACTGACCGCCCCCGGCGTCGGTGGTGGCCGCGAGCAGCGCGGGCAGCGCCGCCGAGGCGGGCGTCCCGACCAGGATCCCGCGCCGTGACAGGGCGCGGATCAGCCGCACCGCGACGGTGTCCCGGCCGCGGCCGACCTCCGGGCGGGCGGCCAGCAGGCTGGTCGGGGCGATGCCCGGGTGCGACAGGTTGCTGGTGACGCCCCAGCCGGCGGCCCGGCTGCGCCGCTCCAGCTCCAGGCCGAAGAGCCCGAGCGCGATCTTGGACTGGCTGTAGGCGCGGGCGCGGTGCCAGGAGCGTTCCCAGTCCGGGTCGTCCCAGTTGATGCCGTGCCAGCCGGCCGCGATGCTGATCTGCGAGGTGACCCGGGCCCGGCCGGCCCGCAGCAGCGGCAGCAACTGGGCGACGAGGGCGAAGTGGCCGAGATGGTTGGTGCCGAACTGGAGTTCGTGGCCGTCGGCCGTGGCCTGCCGGGCCGGCGGGTGCATGACGCCGGCGTTGTTGACCAGGATGTGCACGGGATCGCCCTCGCCGCGCAGGGTCTCGCCGAGGGCGGCCACCGATCCGAGGGAGGACAGGTCGAGCTCGCGCAGGACCACCCGGGCGCCGGGCACCCGCTGGTGCACGGCCTCGGCCGCGGCCCGGCCCTTGACGGGATTGCGCACCGGCAGAACGACTTCCGCACCGGCGGCGGCGAGCCCGACGGCGATGCCGAGGCCGATGCCGTCGCTCGCGCCGGTGACGACGGCACGTTTCCCGGTGAGGGAGGGCAGGGCGAGGTCCGGGGTGCGGGGCACGGGTGTCTCCTGACGGTGGGGCATCGGGTGGATGCCGTCGAGCCTGGCCCACGGGCCGTGCGGTGATCCACGACCTGACGATCAGTGGATGACGGACGCCGGATCGGTCACCCTGGTGGGGTGCAGACGAACAACGGCCGGCCCGGGATCGACCGTGAAGGGCTGGCGGAGTTCCTGCGGCACCGCCGCGCGGCCCTGCAACCGGAAGACGTCGGTCTGCCCCGGGGCCGGCGCCGGCGCACCTCCGGGCTGCGGCGCGAGGAGGTGGCCGTGCTGTGCCACATGTCCACCGACTACTTCGCCCGGCTGGAGCGCGGTGAGGGCCCGCGGCCGTCCGGGCAGATGATCGCCTCGATCGCCCAGGGCCTGCACCTGACGCTCGACGAGCGGGACCACCTGTTCCGGCTCGCCGGGCTCGAACCGCCCGGCCGGGGCCCGCACAGCGAGCACGTCAGCCCCGGCATGCTGCGGATCTTCGACCAGCTCGTCGACACCCCGGCCGAGATCGCCACCGAGCTGGGCGAGACCCTGCGGCAGAGCCCGCTGGCCGTCGCCCTGACCGGCGACGCGGGCTCGTACACCGGGCCGATGCGCAGCCGGGGGTACCGCTGGTTCGTGGATCCGGGCGAGCGGAGCCACTACCCGCCGCAGGACCACGCGTTCCTGTCCCGGATGTACGTCTCCGGCCTGCGCGGCGTGCTCGGCGCGCGGGGCCCCGGATCGCGCGCCGACCGCCTCGCCGGCCTGCTGCTGGAGACCAGCGCGGAGTTCCGCGACCTGTGGCGGGAACAGGAGATCGGGGTGCGGCCCGACGAGGTCAAGCGGTTCAGCCATCCGCGGGTGGGGGTGCTGGAGGTGAACTGCCAGGTTCTGCTGGACCCGTTCCAGGCCCACCACCTGATGGTCTACACCGCCACCCCGGGCAGCGAGAGTTACCGGAAACTGCGGCTTCTGGCGGTCGTCGGGTCCTGAGCGGGACAGTTCAGGAGCCGCGGCCGCTGTACCGGTAGCTGGTGATCCGTCCTCTGCCGCCGTTCTGGATGACCAGCTGACGTTGCATGAGCGCGCGCAGGGCCTTGCGGATGGTCGGGGCGGTCAGGCCGAGGCGATCTTGCAGTTCCCGCACGGTGAGCTCGGTGTGGACGGCGTCGAGAATCATCTGCTGGGTGGGGGTGAGACGGGGGACGGCGGCCTGCTGCTGTCGGGACAGGACAGCGGTGAACCGAATCGCGGCGTCGATGAATTTGGCCGGTGGAAGCCCGTAGAGCGCCAGAGAGGAGGCGACGGTGGGGATCCCGCTGGCGAGCGCTTCGATGACCCGGGAGCCGGTGTCCCGGGTACGCACGTGCTGACAGATGGCGACGAGGCGGGCGTTACGGGCAGAGGTCACGCCTTCGTGGCCGAGCCGGTCCGTGGTGATGCCGTAGAGACCGCCCGGGTTGCTCACCACCAGGCGGTCACGACGGAGGCGTACTTCCACGGACAGCCCTTCCGACCAGCTGTCCAGGTCGCGATGGACCAGGGCGTTGGCGATCAGCTCCCGGAAGGCGACGAAGGGGTAGTCGGGGCGGTCCAGTACCGTGCCGTCGGCCGCGCTGACGATGGTGGTGTCGAAGGTCCGGCGCGCCCAGGCCATCGCCTCGTCGAGCATCCGGGGGATGGGGCCCGAGATGGTGACCTGGTTGCGGGCCCGCACGCCGATCGGGTCACCGGGCCTCGGCTCGGCAGCTGCCTGGATCACGTACCGGGGGAAGAACTGTTGCGGATGGACGCCGAGCGCCAGAAGGCCCGCGACGCTCGGCCGTCCCTCGTCGAGGGTGACCCCCGCGCGTCGCAACAACTCCTCGTCGGATCGAAAACGCCCGAGTCCGTTGGGGTCGCGGTCGCGAACCGCTTGGATGAACGAGAGCACCAGATCGGGATCGAGGTCGTCGCCCGTCCCGCCCTCCACGGGACGCCGGTCGAAGTGAGGGGAACTGCGGGCCGCCAGAAATCCCTGCTCCTCGAGCTGGGACAGTTCGAAGTCGCCGTCGTAGCTACGCAGGTACGCCTTGCCGGTTGGCCAGCGCGCTGAGCGTTGCCGTCAGGGACTCGGGCAGGCCACCTGCCGCTGACTTGACCTCGATGTCGGTGGTGTCGCCCCCATCGGCGCGCAGGCGGCCGACCGTTTCGTCAAGGTCTTCAGGCATGAAGTAAATGTAACCCAGCCAGTTACATTTGCCGGGCCTTCAGTTACATTTGCGGTGACATTTCGGGCCGCCTCAGGACCGGCGCCGGGTCACCCAGGCGATCAGCGTCGCGTTGATCAGCGCGCTGACCACGACGGCCGCCCAGAACAGGACAGTGCCGAGGCTGTCTCCGGTGTCCGGTATCGCCAGGAGCGCGGGGAGCGACCAGGGAAGGGTGGCGAAGATGACCCACACCCCGGACAGGTCGGCGTCCGGGGCGGTGTGGGTGGTCTGGGAGAGTGCGACGAAGATCCCGGCGGCAACGACCACGGCCAGGTAGACGCGGGCCGGCCAGCTGTGGGCGACGAGGTGGGCCAGGCCGGGGCGTTCGCTGTCGGTGCTGGTCATGTCGGCTGCTCCCTACGGGTGCGGGGCGCCCCTGTGGCGCCTCCTTCTCACCACGACGGTAGATGCCGGAAGGGGCAGGGGCATCGGGCCGAAGTCGCACGGACCGGTCATCCGAAGGATGCAGGGGTGCCGCACGCCACCGATGACGTCGTGCCGGCGCGACCGGGCGCCGGCACGACGGGCGTCACATCGCCACGGCCTCCGGCCCGGTGGCCTGATCGGTGAACAGTGCGTCGAACACCCGCTCGCGGTCGAAGGTCACGGCGTACTCGCGGGCCCGGCGGGCCATCTCCTCCCGCTCGGGCGCGGACAGGCCGAGCACGGCGTGGTCCATCGCCTCGGTCAGCGCGTTCACGTTGCCGGCCTCGACCACGATCGCGGTGTCGCCGATCGCCTCGCCGGTGCCGCCGGTGATCGTGGTGATCACCGGGCCGCCGCCGGAGAGCATCTTCTCCACCAGCGCGATGCCGAACGTCTCGACGAAGTCGGGCTCCGGTTTGGTCGGAAGGGTGTAGGCGGCACAGCCGTTCATGAGCAACGGCTTCTCCTCGTCGTCGACGTCGGTGAGGAAGACGATCTGCTCGTCCTCCCGCGCCATCGCCCGCACGTGCTCCAGGGCCGGGCCGTTGCCGGCGATCACCAGCTTCACCTGATCGCGGCACCGGGTCTGGGCGAAGGCGGTGACCAGGTCGTAGACGCCCTTGGCCCGGGCCACCCGGGACAGGAACAGGACGTAGCCGTCGCGTTCCAGGCCGCGGCGGGCCAGGGCGGAGTCGACCGCGGCGGGATCCGGGTCGAGGTAGGCCGAGGTGTCGATGGGCGGGTAGCCGATGACCACCCGCTGCCGGCACTCCGCCGCGAACGACGTGCCCGCCAGGGCGTCGACCTCCTGCGCGCAGGCGACGATCTCGTCGCGGGTGTACTCCGACACGGCGACCAGGTCGTCGTTGGCCAGGAAGGTGGCGAACAGGGCGATGGCGGCGCCGGAGTTGCCGTCCCGCAGGGCGTTCCGGATGACGTTGGTGACGTCCGAGCCGACCGCCTTGGCCATGGTGCGCACCTGCGGGCGCAGCCCGGCCGAGCGGGCGGCGCCGACCGCGTTGACCACCACGTCGGTGTGCGGCGCCAGGTACATCGACAGGCAGACGGTGGGCACCGGCTCGGCCAGCAGCTCGACCAGGCGGCCGGTCAGCCCGGCGATGTAGCGGCCGTCGGGCACCCGGTAGTCACCCACCGGCCCGGGCCGTTCCACGGTGATGCCCGGGCTGTAGGGCAGAAGCCCGTCGACCGGCTTCAGCGGCAGGCCGGCCGCCTCCAGGGCCTCCATCGGCCAGGTGAGCAGGCGGACGTCGTCGAAACCGCGGGTCAGGGCGACCTCGGCCAGGTTTCGCGCCTCGCCGGAGTGACCGCAGATCACCGGGTCGGCGCGGACGACGATGACGAGTCGGCGGTTCGGAAGGCTCATCGGATGACCTATCTCGGTATGCGTGAGGATCAGTGGTCGGACAGCGAGGGCGGCCGGACGGAGCCGCCCCAGGAACCCGGCTCGGGGCCGAGCCGGAGGTGGAGACGGCCGCCGCGATGGAGACGGTGAGCCGGGAGATGCGGCCCGGTCAGGGATTTCCCGTCGAGGGTGGCCGACTGAACGTACTGCACCGGCGGCTCGCCGTCGAGACCGTCGCTGCTGATGGGGGTATCGACGTGGCCGCTGCACTCGACGATGAGCTCGCCCTGGCTGAATTGTGTGACGCTGCGGGAAAAAGCGGGTGGATGGATGAGGAACAGATCCTGTCCGGCCACCGGGAACAGCCCGAGCGAGGCCCACACGTACCAGGAGCTCAGGCCGCCGGAGTCGTCGTTGCCCGGCAGCCCACCCGGGCCGGTGCCGAACTGCCAGGTCAGGGCCGAGTGCACGACCTCGGCGGTGCGGTCGGGCCGGCCCGCCCAGTGGTAGGCCCAGGGCGCCTCCATGTCGGGCTCGTTGTTCAGGCCCTCGAACCGGTTCAGGGCGTAGCCGGCGGCCATCTCCTGCGCCGAGGGGGCCACACCGGGCTGTCTCACCGGTGCGGCTCCCCGGCCGAAGAAGGAGTCCAGCATGGCGACGAACGCGGCGTCGCCACCGGCCAGGCGGATCCGGGCCGCCATGTCGTGCATCAGCCGGAACGAGTAGTTCCACCGGCCGCCCTCGTAGAACGTGGAATCGCGCAGCAGGCCGGTGCTTTCCTCGAACGCGTTGACCCAGTTGCCGCTGCGCCCGGACAGCTCCCGGGCGAGCGGCTCGTCGGCCAGGGCCCGGGCGATGCCGGCGGTGCAGTGGTGGGCGAAGGCCAGGTCGAGGGTGTGCGTGATCGGGTGCACCACGCCCTTGTCCACGTAGTCCTCGCCGTACTGGCGGCGCAGGTCGTCGTCCATGTGCACGAGTGCCCAGGCCCAGTCCAGGTCACCGAGGCCGAGGGCGTGCACGTCGGCCAGCGCGGTGTGCGCCAGCGCCGACCCCTGCCGGAAGAACCGGTCGGCGCCGCGCGCCATCCGGTAGCCGATCGGGAAGTTGCCCTCCTCCTCGCACACCCGGATCAGTGACTCCAGCAGGTCCACCGCCCGGTCCGGGGCGATCGCCGCCAGCAGCGGCAGCTGGGTCTTGTAGATGTCCCACATCGTGCAGATGTCGAACGCGAACGGGCCGCCGTAGGGCCAGAACGGGCTCTCGTCGTCGGCGAAGCAGGGCTTGATCAGGGAGTGGTAGAGCGCGGTACCGAACACCGTGCGCCGGGCCGGGGTTCCGCCCTCCACCTGCACCCGGTCCAGGTGGGAGGCCCAGCGCCGGGCGGTCTGCGCGTGCACCAGGTCGAACGAGGGCAGCCCGGCGGCGGACTCGCGTTCCAGGTTGCGGCGGGCCTGTTCCGGGCCGCGCAGCGAGAAGCCGATCCGCACCTCCACGCTCTGCCCGGCGGTGGCCGGGCCGATGAAGACCAGGCCGAACGGGCGCAGGGTGGTGTGCCGGATGCTGTCGAAGTCCAGCCGGGTGCCGCCGTCGATGAGACGCCGGTCGTGCCAGAGCATCTGGCGCCATCCCGGGCTGTCCACCTCCAGGTGGAACGACAGCGGCACCCCCTCGACCACCACCGTGCCCTGGGCCTGGCCCCGCCCGGTGATCTCGACCTGCGCGCGCAGCGGCACGGTGCGGCTGCGGTCGATCGTCAGGCCGCCGCAGGACAGGTCGACCACGGCGCGGGCGCTGCGGCTGGCCGGGTAGGTGTAACGGTGCACCGCCACCTTCTCGCCGACGGTGATCTCGCAGCGGATGCCGGTGTCGAGGGTGGCCGCGTAGTAGCCGGGACTGGCCTCCTCGTCGGTCAGGGCCCAGGACCGGCCCAGCTCGTCGAGGGGCTGGATCATCGGGGTGAGCCGCACGTAGTTGTAGTACTTGCGGATCATGCCGGTGCCGCTCTGCTGGAAGTGCGTGAAGCCGCTGGCCTCCAGCCGGCCGAAGATCGGCTCGGGCACGCCCTGGGTGTTCTTGCCGTACAGCCCGTACCCGGTGGGGTAGGCCCCGGAGTAGGCGCAGGCCGACACCATGCCCAGCGGTGAGGTGGCTCCCGGATGGGTGTTGCCGACCTGAGGTTTCGGCCACCACCAGGTAGCCGCCTGGCCGTGCGGGGCGGGCAGGCCGGTGGCCGCGGTGCCGATGAACGGGTCGACGTCCTCGAGCGAGGAGTGCCGGGTGCCGGTCTGCGCCTGGGTCGGGATCGCCATGGCGCGAATATCCCACCTCGGCACCGCTTCGCGGGGTGTTCGGGGCGGTCGGCGAGCAGAGTTTCCACAGCGGAAACGTTCGGCGCCGTCCGGCGTTTGCGGGGACGGCGAAGTGGCCGTCCTCCCGCGCCGCCGGGCCTCGTCGTCCCTGCCCGTGAAGATCTCCGCGAAACCGAAAAATCCGGGCGAAAGCCATCTAGTCTGGCCAGGTGTCGGTGACTTCGCAGCCCCGCAGCGTGCCCGGTCTCCTCGGCGCCTTCGTGGTGATGAGCCTGGTGGCGGGCGTTCTCGGGGCGGGGCTGGCGGTGCCGGCCGTCGGTGCCTCCGGCCTGGCCACCACCAGCGCGGTCGAGGCGTTCGACGAGCTGCCCACCGAGCTGGAGGAGACGCCGATGGCCGTCACCAGCACGGTGCTGGCGGCCGACGGGTCGGTCATCACCACGTTCTTCGACGAGAACCGTGAGCTGGTCCCGCTCGACCAGGTCTCGCCGTTCATGCAGAACGCGATCGTGGCGATCGAGGACGAGCGGTTCTACGAGCACGGCGGGGTGGACGCGCAGGGCCTGGTGCGGGCGCTCGTGGTCAACCAGGTCTCCGGCGGCACCGCGCAGGGCGCCTCCACGCTGACCCAGCAGCTGGTCAAGAACATGCTCAAGGAACAGGCCTACCTGGCGGGCGACGACGCCGGGGTGAGGGCGGCCTCGGAGAAGTCGAACGCCCGCAAACTCAAGGAGATCCGGCTGGCCACGGCGCTGGAGAAGCGCCGCAGCAAGAAGGAGATCCTCGAGGACTACCTGAACATCACCTGGTTCGGCGGCACGGTCAACGGCGTCGAGGCGGCGTCCCGGTACTACTTCGGCACCACCGCCGCCGAGCTCACCCTGCCGCAGGCCGCCCTGCTGGCCGGCATGGTGCAGAACCCGCGGATGTACGACATCTCCGACGACGATCTGCTGGACGCCGCCCGGCAGCGCCGGGACACGGTGCTGAACCGGATGTACCAGCAGGGCATGATCGACCAGGAACTGCGCGACGGGGCCCTGGCCGCCGAGGTGGAGCCGCACATCACCCCGACCTACCAGGGCTGCGCCAACGCCGGCACCAGCGCCTATTTCTGCGACTACGTCTACAACCTGATCACCAGGAGCGACGACTTCGAGGCCCTGGGCAGGACCGAGGAGGAGCGGCAGCTGGCGATCAGCCGGGGCGGCTACACGATCCGCACCACCCTCGAGCCGAAGCTGCTGGAGACCGCCTGGAAGGCCGTGAAGAAGGCGATCCCGCCGGACGACACGAGCCGGGTCGCGGCGGCCTCGGTGACCGTGGAACCCGGCACCGGCAAGGTGCTCTCACTGATCCAGAACAAGTACTACCGGCCCACCGGCGGCCGGCAGAACACCACCGTCAACTACTCCACCGACTACCGCTACGGCGGCTCGTCCGGCTTCCTCACCGGCTCCACGTTCAAGCCGGTGGTGCTGGCCACCTGGCTGAAATCCGGCCGGCGGCTGTACGACACGGTCAGCGGCGCCGAGGGCAGCCTGCCGGTCAGCTCGTTCGAGCGCTGCGGCGAGAAGCTGCCGTCCACCGAGACCTGGGACTTCCACAACGCCGGCGACGGCAGCGGCAGCGGCGGCATGAGCGTGTGGGACGCGACCGCCAACTCGGTCAACGGCGCCTACGTGCGCATGGAGAACCAGCTCGACCTGTGCGACGTGAAGAAGACGGCGCAGGCCATGGGCATGCACCTGGCGGCGCCGTCCGAGAGGCAGTGCCCGGACGAGAAGAAGACCACCCAGGACATCCCCGACTGCGTTCCGGCCCTGGTGCTGGGCGTGGCCAGCCAGTCACCGCTGACCATGGCCAGCGCCTACGCCACCCTGGCCGCGAGCGGCCGGTACTGCGAGCCGGTCGCGGTCACCTCGATCAAGGACCGCAACGGCAAACCGCTCGCCGTGCCGAAACAGCACTGTGAGCAGACCCTCGACGAAGACGTCGCGAACACCGTCACGCTGGGGCTGAGCCGCGCCCTCACCGACGGCACCGCCGCCTCCACCGGCCCGCTGGCCAGCGGGCAGAAGGCCTCGGGCAAGACCGGTACCACCAACGGCTCGCAAGACACCTGGTTCGTCGGCTACACGCCGCAGCTGTCCACCTCGGTGTGGGTCGGCCCGGAGACGGTGGACGGCAAACGCCGGAAGATGCAGGGCATCACGATCAACGGCGAGTCGTACGGCCAGGTCTACGGCGGCACGATCGCGGCGCCGATCTGGAAGAAGATCATGGAGGCCGCGCTCAAGGGCGAGAAGATCGTCGACTTCCCGAAGGCCGACCGCGCCATGGTGGGCACCCGTCCGGTGGTGCGCGAACCGGGGGACGACGACGCGGACGACCCGGGGAACGGCGGCGGGGGCGGCACCGGGGCCGGCGAGGATGATGACGACGACAGCGGTGACGACGGGGACGACGGTGCGGACGACGGGGGAGACGGCGGGGGCGGTGCCGGGACGGACGACGGCGGGGACGACGGCGGGGACGACGGCGGGGACGACGGCGGGGACGACGGTGGCGACGGTGGCGACGGCGGCGACGACGGTGGGGACGACGGCGGCGATGACGGCGATGACGGCGGCGATGACGGTGGGGACGACGGGGAGGGCCCCGCGCCGGTCCCGACGGTGACGCCGGGCGGCCCGTCCACACCCACCCCGTAGCGACGTCGGGCGGCCGGGTTCGTCCCACCGGTCAGAAGGCCTCGCCCGGGTCGTCGGGCACGGCCGCGGCGATGACGTCGGCGCGGAACTGTTCCAGGGCCTCGGGCGGGATGTAGCCGTCCACGGCCACCTCGGGGGCGATCGCCAGCCACCAGGACAGGATCTCCTGCACCCTGGCGTGCGGCACGTGCACGGTGAGCCGGGCCCCGGTGAGGAACGTGACGGCCACGAAACCCGGCCTGGGCCGGGCCGGCTCGATCTGGAGCAGACCGGGAAACACCACCGGCCGCATGGTCACGCGGCCCCGCCCGAGCCGCCCGAGCCGCCCGAGCCGCCCGAGCCGCCCGAGCCGCCAGACCTGGCCGAGCTGCCAGAGCTGGACCTGGCCGAACCGCCAGACCTGGCCGAGCTGCCAGACCTGGACCTGGCCGAACCGCCAGACCTGGCCGAACCGCCCGGCTCGGCCGAACCGCCCGGCTCGGCCGAACCGCCCGGCTCGGCCGAACCGGACCGGCCGAGCCCGGCCAGCCCGCTGTGGACGAAGGTGGTGAGGGTCTCGATCGCCTCCTCGTCGTCCGTGCCGGGCAGCGCGGTGCCGGCGAACGCCCACATGGTGCGGCTCAGCAGGGTGGCGACCGCGACCGGGTCGCCGGGCAGGTCCAGGCCGGACAGGTGCCCCGCGAGGTGGTGCAGGTCGGGTTCGAGCAGTTCTTCCTGACGCCGCGCGAACGCGTCGTCCACGGTGGCGGCCTGCTGGAGGGCCGTCATCACCGTGCGGTTGCGCCGCTGGAAGTCCCAGAAGTGCCGCACGTGGAACAGCACGGCCTCGCGGTCGCGGAAATCGTCCGGATGATCCGGGTTCTCGGCCAGCAGATCGGCGTCCGAGGCCATCAGCAGGTCGGACAACAGGGCCTCCAGCAACTGCTCCTTGCCGGTGAAGTGCTTGTAGAACGAGCCCGTCGCCCGTCCTGCCTCGGCGGTGATGTCGGTGATCTTGGTGTTCAGGTAGCCGACGCGCGCGAACACCCGCACCGCGGCGGCCTTCAGCTCGTTCGCGGTCTGTGCGGCCTGCTGCTTGCGTACGCCCGTCACCGCCATGTCACTGCCATTTTCATAGCCATGTCACTGCCATGCCTCTGTCGCGTTCCACCTCTCGGCCTTGACGGGAGCCTATCCGGCTCCTTACGGTGAACTCATGTTCAGTGAATCTGCATTCACCGTAATCGTGGGGGCCGGCCCGACCGGTCTCACCCTGGCCCGCGAGCTCCAGGCCCGCGGCGTCCCGTTCCGGCTGCTGGAGAAGTCGCCCCGGCTCTTCGAGGGTTCCCGCGGCAAGGGACTCCAGCCGCGCACGCAGGAGGTGCTCGACGCGCTCGGCCTGATCGGCGACTTCCAGTGGTACGGCGGCGAATACCCGCCGCTGCTCGTCCATCTCCCGGACGGCACCACCAGCACCCGGCTCATGGCCGAGCGGCGCGAACCCTCGCCGTCCGTGCCCTACCCGAATGCGCTGATGGTTCCGCAGTGGCGCACCGGTGAGCTGCTGGCGCGCGGACTGCCCGTCGAGTTCGGCACCGGGGTGGAGTCCCTGACCCAGGACGAGTCGGGCGTGCACCTGGTCCTGGACAGCGGCGAACGGCTCACCGCCCGTTACGTGGTCGGGGCCGACGGTGGACGCAGCACCGTACGTCGCTGTCTCGGCGTGCCTTTCGAGGGGGAGACGCACGAGGACGAGCGCATGCTCATCGCCGACGTACGGCTCACCGGCCTGGACCGGGACGGCTGGCACGTCTGGCCGGACGCCGACGGGAAGTCGATGCGGGTGGGGCTGTGCCCGCTGCCGGGCACCGACGACTTCCAGCTCTACTCACCCGTTCTCGACGTGCCGGTGGAGGAGCTGATCGCCTCGGTGGCCCCGGCGGTCACCGTCACCGGCATCGGCTGGACCTCGGTCTGGCGGGCGAACGTCCGCCTGGCACAACGCTTCCGGGTCGGCAACGTGTTCCTGGCCGGCGACGCCGCCCACGTGCACCCGCCGACCGGCGGGCAGGGCCTGAACACCGGCATCCAGGACGCCTTCAACCTCGGCTGGAAGCTGGCCACCGGCGACGACGCGCTGCTGGACAGCTACGAGGCGGAGCGGCTGCCGGTCGCCGCCGGGGTGCTGGGCATCAGCACGAAGCTGTATCGCAAGGCCGTGGAGCGCGCCGAGGACGCGATGCGCCGCGACGACCCGGAGCTGGCGCAGCTCGGCCTGTCGTACCGGGAGGGCCCGCTGGCCCGGGATCACCGTTCCCCGGCCGCCCGGGAGACCGGGCCGCAGGCGGGTGACCGGGCCCCTGACGCCGTTCTTCACGACGGGAAAAGGGTTTTCGACCTCCTGCGCGGTCCGCACGCCACCCTGCTGGTGGTCGGCCACCCCGACGGCCTGCCGGACCTCGGCGTGCCCACCCATCGCATCGACGAGGCCCGGGAGGCGTACGGGCCGGGGCTCTTCCTGGTCCGGCCGGACCACTACCTGGGCTGCGTCACCACCTCGGTGGACGACGTCCGGGACTACCTGAAACTGATCGGGAACTGATCGAAAACTGACCGTCCGGGTGGTCAGTCCGTGATGTCGTCGGCCCGCTTGCTCACCAGCTCGCCGCCCCGGAAGCAGAAGGTGAAGTGCACCTCCACGGCGCCGGGAGCCGTCGGCTCGACCTCGTCGTCCGCGATGTACACCTCGCACACCTCACCCGGCTCCGGTTCCTCGGTGTACCACGACGAACCCGGCAGCAGCTGCCGCACCCACTCCTCGGAGTCGCCCACCCGCACCTCGTCGAAACCGGCCTGCGACACGGGATCCGGCGGGATCGGGGCCACGAACGACCCGACGCACGAACCCAGCGACAGCACCACCGCACCGATCACGGCCAGCGCCCCGATCCGCTGGCGACGGGTGTTGCGGGCCAGCTCCTGCGGGAAGTCGCCCTCGGGATTGACCGCGGCACCGGGGATCTCGGCGTCGTAGGGCAGCACGGCGCCGATCCGGAACCCGCCGTCGTCGGTCGCTCCCGACGACAGCACCCCACCGGCCAGCCGCACCCGCTCGGCCAGCCCGGCCAGTCCCTGCCCCGTGCTCGTGCCCTGGTAGGGCCGGCCCGGCCGGTTGCGAACCTCGACGAACAGGGCGTCGTCCTCGTACCGCACCTCCACCCGCACCGGGGCACCGCCGGCGTGCTTCAGCGCGTTGGTCAGCCCTTCCTGCACCACCCGGTACCCGGCGTGCTCGGCCAGCAGGCTGAGCGGCCGGGACACCCCCACCCGCACCAGGTCGACGTGCGTTCCGGTACCCCGCGCCGAGGTGACCGTCTCCTCGACCTCCGCCATCGAGCGTCCACCGGTTTCACCGTCACCGTCCTGGTGCAGGATCCGCAGGATCTGCCGCAGCTCACCCATCGCCTGCGCCGAGGTGTCGCGCAGCAGGGACAGCGCCTGCTGCCGTTCCGGGCTCTCCACCGGGGCCACGGCGTTCTCACCCGGGGACGCCGGTGGCGGCGTTCCCGGGACGGCCGGCGCCTGCGCCAGCCCGCCGGCGTACAGCGAGATCAGCGTGAGCCGGTGGCCGAGCGAGTCGTGCAGCTCGGCGGCGATGCGGTTGCGCTCGCGGGTCTGGGCCTGCCCCACGGCCAGCCGGCGCTCGGCGTGCAGCTCGAGATTGCGCTGGTGCATGGTCATCACGAGCAGACGGCGCTGGGCGATCATCGCGGCCACGGCGCCCGGCAGCAGCACGAAGGCGCTGAACTCCATGACACCCAGGAGCGAGGAGGTGAGCAACGGCGTCCCGCTGACCCGGTGGATGCCGGCGACACAGCAGACCAGCGCGGTCAGGTAGGTCACCACGATCGGCACCGCCTGCCAGGCCCGGTATCCGACCGAGGCGCTGAGCGGGACCAGCGCCAGACTCACACCGCCCATGGCGACGGCCAGCAGACTGCACACCAGCAGCGCGGTGACCGGGCGTACCAGGCGCAGGGGCACCAGAGCGAGCGAGGCGAACAGGCCCAGCACCGCGTAACCGGCCGCGACCGGGAAGGAGTCCCGCGGCGGGTCGTAGGTGAGGGAGAAGTGCAGGGCGGCCGTGCCCAGCCCGCACACCAGCGCCAGCCCGGTCTCGTAGGTCAGCCGCTGCCAGCTCGTTCCGCGGATCGCACGCACCACCGCCGCGCTCGCGTGCCGCCGATATGTCCCGGTCGTCATCATCAGGGGGTCAGCGTACGGGGCGGCGCGCGGTCCGTCTTTCGGATGACGACGGGACGTGCGACTTCGGGCCGACGCCCGCACGGCACCCGGCGACCTAGCTTTCTGCACAACGGGAACCGGCGATCCGGCCGGCCGGCAGCGAAGGGGATCGACATCATGAGGACGCACTCCCGCACCATGGTTCTCGCTGGCATCGGGACCGCCGCGGTGCTGGGGCTCGGCGGCTGCGGGGCGGCCACCGGGGACGCCGCCGGGAACGGCGCGGAGGCCAAGCGCGAGATCGTCACGGCGTTCGGTGAGCTGGGTGCCTCGGACCGGCTGGGCGTGGAGGTGACGCTGGAGGGTTCACGGGCCGACCTGGAGCGGATCAACGCGGCTCAGCCCGCCGCCGACCGGCTGGACGACGCCGACCTGGACCTGCTGGTGTCCGCGCTCGGCGGCCGGATCGTCGCGGGACTGAGCGCGGCCGAGGGCAGCTCGCTGGCCGACGGTGCCGAGTCCGGCCGCACCTCGGTGCAGCTCGGGGACCGGTCGCTGGCCGACGTCGTGCTCACCGGCGACCTGCTGTACCTGCGGGTGGACGCCGCGTGGATCGCCCGGCAGCTGGACACCGACGTGGACGACGTGCGGGAACTGTTCGTGGGCAACGACCCGGTCGTCGACGCCCCGGCGAACGCGCTGCTGGACAGCGAGTGGGTGTCGGTGGATCTGGACCGGGCCGTGAAGGCGCTGCGGGAGCTGGGATTCGAGGACGACGACGACCTGCTGGCCACCCCCGACCCGGCCGCCGGCTACGGGCTGCTGGAGTCGCTGCGGGACTCCTTCGAGTCGGACGTGCGGGTCACGGCGATCGACGGCGGCTACCACGTGGTGGCCCCGGCCCGGAAGACGGCCGACGCCGTGCACGACGACGTGGCCGCGCTGATCGGTGAGTACGAGGCCGACTCGCTCAGCGAGGAGATCGCCGGGATGGCCGCCGAAGAAATCGCTTTCGACCTCCTGCTGGAGAACGGGAAGCTCTCGGGCGTCAATCTCGACCTGGTGCAGTTTCTCGGGACACCGGACGTGGACGCGAACCTGGTGCTGGAGGTGCGGCTGGACCAGGAGGTCGCCGCCGTGCGGGCGCCGGCGGAGGCGACCGTTGTGGACGTCGAGGGCATCATCGAGGCTCTGGCCTCGTAGACCCGTGCCGGGCCGGGAAGGGAGCGCGGACCGGGTTCCTCATCAGGCGGCACCTTCCGGGGCACGGGTTACCTGTACGACACATCCGTGTGCATGAGAGCTCCTGCCGACCACATCGTCGGGAGCAGGGAAAATCACTGCCCGGAGCTGGCTTACGCCGCACCCGGAAAAGGATGCAGGTTGTGTCCCCGGGTGTGTACCGGACGGCCGGGAAGCCGTGCTGCAATCGCGATGCAGCCAGATCCATCGCGCCTTGACCGGGCGCGTCGAAGCACCCTCCGGGTCCTGATCCGGAGGGTGCTTTCGTGTCAGCGCTTTTCGGATCATACCGACGCATGATCGGCTCGGAGTGACTTTCCGGGCGCCGCCGCCGTGGCTCCCGGCGGGTCCGTGATTCTTCCGGTCGAACCTGCGGGCTGCCGCAAAATCTCCTTCTGGTAGCACCTTTCGGTGGCGAAATCGGCCGGCCGGGTCGGCGCATAGGCGGCGGTGAAACGAAAGACAACCGTGTCATTATGTGACGCAGGACACATTGACCCGTATTCGGGAACTGTGGCCATATGTAGCTACCTCGCAACGATGAGTCATCCCGTTGCGATGGCGGAACCAGCCGGCCGACGGGGTGAAAGCGGCCGGTGCACCGGGGGATTCACATTCAGCGCGACCGATCGGTCGCGCGGTGACTGCGCATCGTTCGATGAGAGCTGCCTGTCCGAGGGTTCATTCGTGACTGGAGTGGTTTGTCGGGCATGCCTGTGTGACGGCCTCTTCGCGCCATGGACGACTGCACGAAAAGGCGCTCCAACAAAGGAAAGTGAGAGTCAGCGTGAAGCTCAAGCGGTCTGCCGCACGGCGCACCGATCTCTCCGACCCGAACCTGTTCCGGGTGCGGCTGACACCGCAGATGCTGGACTACGACGCGTTCTCCGACCGCCGTTCGGCCCATTACCTGCCGTACACCATGTATTTCAACCGGCCGTCGTTCAGGTCCACGGCGATCACCACCGACCACCTCGGGTTCCGCCGCACCGCAACCCGCGACGGCGCGCCGGTCTCCGCCGGTGACCATTCCCTCGGCGAGCCGGCGTCACTGCTCGTCGGCGGGTCGGTGCCCCTCGGCTACGGCGCGAGCGGCGACGGCACCACCGTCGCGAGCCGGCTGGCGCTGGAGCACGCGGGCGACTCGCCGTGGCTCAACCTCGGCGGCCACTGCTTCAACAGCGCCCAGGAGCTCGTGCTCTACGTGACCCACCACCACCTGGTGCCGTCGGTGAAACGTGTCGTCATCATGGGCGGTTTCAACAGCCTGGTGATGGCCCGGCTGCCCGACATGCACCGCGGGGAGACGGCGCCCTACTACTTCTGCGGCGAGTACTTCCAGAAGATGGACGAGGTGCGGGTGGCCGCCGGTGGTGTGCCGCACGAGGCCCCCGGCACGCCCGGGCTCACCTGGCCCCAGGAGGGGGCGCCGCTGCCGCCGGTCGAGCGGACCCTCGCGTCCGCCGTCGAGGAGACCACCCGGCACCTGGTCACCTGGAAACGGCTGTGCGAGGCCATGGGAGTGCAGCTGCACTTCCTGGTGCAGCCGCTGGCCACCTGGGTACGGTCACCCTGTCGCGAAGAGGCCCAGCTGTTCGGCGAACTCGACCGGATCTCCCGGCTGGGCACGTGGGACGGCCTGTACGGCGACATCTCCACGCCCGAGGTGGGGCGCGAGTACGCACGCCGTCTGGTGGACGAGTGCCACCGTCTCGGGATCAACGCCGCGAGCCTCATCGAGCCGCTGGCCGACAGCACCGCCGCCGACGACTGGCTGTTCGTCGACCGGGCCCACTTCACCGACTTCGGGCAGGACCGGGTGGCCCGGCTCGTCGCCGAAACCGTCTCCAAGGGGGAGAACTGATGTTCGCACGGCTCACCGGGCTGTTCACCGGCCTGTTCAAACGCCGTAAGCGTCGCGGGAAGAGCGGCCAGGGCGACTCGACGATCTACCCGATGTACTGACCGTGGCCACCACCAGTACCGCGACCGGTAGCCGGGCCCTGTTCCGCGCCCTGGTCGACCCGGAGTGGCGCCCCGACGACGGCACCGGGCTGACGGCGTCCCTGCGCCGACGGGTGCACGCGGTCGCGGCCCGGGCGCAGATGTTCGACCCGACCACGCCGGACGCTCTCCGGGCGGTGGAAACCGTGTCACTGGAGCGGCTTTCCGTCAGCCGGGAGCGCGCCCTGGGTGTGGCCGCGAGCAGTGCCGGTGACGACCAGGTGGTGAACAAGGCGCTGCTCGACCTGGCGCCGTTCACGCTCACCACCGGGTTCGCCCTGGCCAACCTGACCGGGCCGTGGAACGCCGAGCAGCCCTATGCCCTCGCCGCCCTGCGGATCCTGGCCGCCGACGTGGGCCACGGGCAGCCGCTGTCGTCACGGGCCGACTCGTACCTGGAGATCCTGCGCCGCCGGCGGCTCATCGACGCCGGGGCTCACCTCCAGCAGACCGCGGCCGACGCCCGCATCTGCGAGGGGGCCTTCGCCCTGCCCGCGGCCCTGATGCTGATGGCCCGGTTCCCGGAGTCCTGCGCCGGGTTCCTGCTCGGGGCCACGCTGTATCTGCGCTCGGTGGGCCTGCTTCCGGTGTACCTGGCCCTCGGCGACGAGGCCGGCGACCTGCGCGGCCCGGTGCTCGACCTGGGGCGCGACCCGCGGTCGGGCGGTCCCGGCCCGCGCGAGGCGGCGGTGGAGGCGGTGCGGGAGTTCGTCGCGGCGTACCCGTCCCGCGGTGCCGAGGTGTCCGCCGGTTACCTGTGGTGCCGGGCCGGCGTGGAGACACTGCACGACCGGGCGCTGAACGTGCTGGAGCGCTGGGCCGACCCGGCCGAGGCGGTGATCGACCTGTTCCGCCGGCGGCGCCGGGAGGCAGCCGTGTACCACGACGGAAGTGCCCTGGGCGGTAAGACTCTTCAGCACTTCTTCGCCCCCGGTGCCGATCCCGCCGACCTGCTGGAGCAGCTGGCCGCCAGCCGCTACGTCAAGCCCGGCAACCCCGACCGCAGCCCTCTGGTGAACGGGCTGATCTCCACCCGCGGGGGCATGTTCCGGATCTTCTCCACCGAGGACGTCGCCGTGCTGCGCCGCTGGATCCTGGCTCTGCCGAACGGTTCTCGTGGCGGCGGCGAGCACCGTGAAGGCCTGCGGGACGGTCCTCGTGACGGTTCCGCGCTCTGGGCCGACGATCCGCTGGTGCCGGCGGTGGCCGGCGAGCCGGTCGGCGACCCGGCCCGGCTGGGGATCCGGGAGGCCTACCGCAGTCTGCTGCACCGGGAGACCGGGGCGGCCGAGCACGCCTACGCGGTGCGGTACGCCGCCGACTGGCTGGCCCGGGCGGCGCAGGGCCTGTCCCGCTGCCCCCTGCCGGCCGCCTGGGAACCGGCCGTACTGGCGCCCTGGTTGCAGGAGCAGCACGAACGCCAGGACGCCGCGTTCCAGGCCGGTTCCGACTCCCTCACCGAGGAACGGCTGAAGGACGACTCGCTGGGACTGGCCCCGCTCGTGCTCATCGACGGCGCCTGGCTGATCGGGTTCACCTCTCCCGACCTGGCCACCTCGGTGGTGGGATACCCGTTGTTCAACACCTACTGGGACGAGCTGGGCAACGGCGTGATCGCCGAGAACCATCCCCGCATCTACCGCGACCTGATCGACTCGATGGTGCCGGCGATCGCCGAGACCGGCTCCGCCGGGTTCGCCCACGACCCGCGGCTGAGCGACGGGAACTTCGCGCTGCCGGTGTTCTGGCTCAGCATCGGCCGGCTGCCGCGCACCCACCAGCCGGAGATCCTCGGCCTCAACCTGGCCATGGAACTGTCCGGGGTGGGCGGTGGCTACCGCAGCACCCGGCAGGCCCTGAAGCGGTTCGGCTACTCCACCCTCTTCGTCGACCTGCACAACACCATCGACAACATCGCCACCGGCCACTCGGCCTGGGCGGCGGCCGGCATCGACGCCTTCATGACCGACCTGCCCGGCCCGGCCCGCGCGGCCGCCTGGGAGCGGGTGCGCACCGGGTTCGTCGCGCTCAACCCGCCACCGCTGACCCGAAAGCAACAGCTGTCCCTGACCTTCCGCAGAAAGGCGTCGGCCCGGTGACGATCAGTCTGGGTATCTCCTGCTTCTACCACGACAGTGCCGCCTCTCTCGTGATCGACGGGAAGGTGGTGGCGGCCACCCACGAGGAACGGTTCAGCCGCAGGCGTCACGACCCGTCCTTCCCCCGGGCGAGCATCGAGTTCTGCCTCGCCCGGGCCGGTGTCGCGCTGAGGGACGTCGACGAGGTGTCGTACTACGAGGACCCGCGGGAGAAGAGCCGCCGGGTCTGGACGTCCGCCCTGGCCTCCGCGCCGCGCGGCTCGCGGGTGCACGCCACCGCGCTGACCGGGTGGCTGGGCCGCAAGCGCCGGGCCGACCGTGAGGTGCGGGACCTGCTGCGCGAGATGGGTGACCGGCCCGGCCGCGAGGTCCGCGTGTACCAGCACCACCTCTCGCACGCCGCCTCGGCCTACTACCCGAGCCCGTACACGTCGGCGGCCGTGCTGTGCATCGACAGCGTGGGCGAGTGGGCCACCACCAGCATCTGGCACGCCACCCCGGCCGGGATCGAGCCGGTGGTCCAGGTCGACTACCCGCACTCCCTCGGGCTGCTCTACTCCGCCTTCACCTACTTCTGCGGGTTCAAGGTGGATTCCGGGGAGTACAAGCTGATGGGGCTGGCCCCGTACGGAAAGCCGCGCTACGCCGAGGTGATCCGCCGGGAGCTGATCGACGTGAAGCCGGACGGGAGTTTCCGGCTGAACTACCCGCGGTTCGAGTTCATCCACGGCTCGGTGATGACCGGAGCGGCCTTCGAGCGGCTGTTCGGCGGCCCCCGCCGGGAGCCCGAGACACCGCTGACGGAGCGGGAGTTCGACCTGGCCGCCTCGGTGCAGCAGGTGACCGAGGAGGTCGTCACCCGGCTCGCCCGCACCGCCCGGCGGCTCACCGGTGAGCGCCACCTCACCCTGGCCGGCGGCGTGGCGCTGAACTGCGTCGCCAACGGGGTGATCTCGCGGGAGGGCGTCTTCGACAGCATCTGGGTGCAGCCGGCCGCCGGGGACGCCGGTGGCTCGCTGGGCGCGGCGCTGCTCAGCTGCCGCGACGACGCCGGCCGCGTGCCCCGCCCGCACCTCGGCGAGGAGCCCGACGGGATGTCCGGGGCCCGGCTGGGCCCGGAGTACACGCCGGAGCAGATCGAGCAGGCTCTGTCCCGGTTCGGCGCGGTGTACGAGCGCCTCGGCGACGAGGAGATGAACACCGCTGTCGCACAGGATCTCCTGGCCGGCCGGGTGGTGGGCTGGCACCAGGGCCGGATGGAGTTCGGGCCGCGGGCCCTGGGCGCTCGCTCCATCCTGGGCGACCCACGCTCGGCCGACACCCAGACCGAGATGAACCTGCGGATCAAGTTCCGGGAGTCGTTCCGGCCGTTCGCGCCCTCGGTGCTGGCCGAGCGGGCGGGCGAGTTCTTCGACCTGAACGACGAGAGCCCCTACATGCTCATGGTGTCGCCCGTCGCCCAGGGCCAGCGCCGTCCGGTGCCGCCGCAGAGCCGGCACCTGGAAGGCCTTGACCTGCTGAAGGTTCCGCGCAGCAGCATCCCCGCGGTCACGCACGTGGACCACTCGGCCCGGGTGCAGACCGTCACCCGGCGGCAGTCACCGCGCTACTACGCGCTGCTGGAGGAGTTCGAGCGGCTGTCCGGCTGCCCGATGGTGGTCAACACCTCCTTCAACGTGCGCGGCGAGCCGATCGTCAACACCCCGGAGGAGGCCTACACCTGCTTCATGCGCACCGACATCGACTCGCTGGCGATCGGGCCCTTCTACCTGAGCAAGGCGAAACAGCCGGTGTTCACCGAGGAGACCGACTGGCGGGAGAGCGTCCCCCTGGACTGACCGACCCGCGACGAGAGGACTGACGAGATGCGAATTCTGGCACGTGCGGCCTACCTGGTGATCGGCACACCGATCGGTGTGCTCGTACGTCACCGGGGCCGCCTGGCCACCCGGCCCGCCCCCCACGTCACCAGTTACTTCAGACCCGGAGCAGGAGAAGGCCAGCGATGACGAGAACCCTTTCCCTGTCGAAGATCGTCCTGATCCGTGACACCACGACGCGCGTCTTCGACGAGCTGCGCCGGCAGGTGCCCGACCACGCCGGTGCCCCGGCCGAGCTGGCCAAGATCGGCCAGAGCGTGCTGCGTGAGCACCTGGACCCGCACGCTCTGGCCGAGCTGGAGCGGTTCGCGGCCGGCGGGTACGAGGCGCTGCTGTGCCGCAACTTCCGGTTCGACGACCAGGTGGCCTCACCGGCCAGCGGGTTCGCCGACGAGGAGGCGCTGGCGGTGACCAACGCCGTGCACCTGGGCCTGCTCGAGATGCTCGGGCTGGACACCTTCTCGGTGCCGTACGAGAACGCCGGCGCCCTGGTGCGCAACGTGACCTTCGTGCCCGAGGCGGCCGGGACGACCAGCTCCTGGGGTGCGGACACCGAGTTCTTCTGGCACACCGACAACCCGAACTGGCCGTTCGTCGCCGGTGGCCGGCCGCAGCACGAGACGGTCCCCGCGTACCTCTCGTTCTGTGCCATGCGCAACCACGAGAAGGCCTCGACCGACATGGTTTCCGTCGATCACGTGGTGGCGGGGCTGGACCGGGCGACGATCGCGGCGCTGAGCCGGCCGGAGTTCAGCTTCACCGCGCCGGCCTCGAACGAGAGCCCCGCCGCGCGGGCCGTGCTGCCGGTGCTGGAGGCGGACGGCGAGGCCTTCCGGGCCCGCTTCGACGTGGGGGCCGTGGAGGCCACCACCCCCGGCGCCCGGGCGGCGCTGGACCGGCTGAACACCCGGCTGGAGGCCATCGACGGCGTCCGCCTGGTGCTGGACTCCGGTGACTTCTTCATCTTCGACAACCGGCGGGTGTTCCACCGCCGCCGGGCCTTCACCCCGCGCACCGACGGCACCGGCCGCTGGCTGCGCCGCTGCTACGGAATCGAGAGGACCAGCAGATGAGCCACCGGCCGCAGTACCGCGTCGCCGTCGTCGGAGGGCGTCCCGCCCCGATCCACGGCGCCCGTGACCTGGGCATCGACGTCGTTCTGGTGCACCAGGAGGGCCAGTACGAGGAGTCGATCCTGGAGCACGTCGAGACCGTCGTGCACGCCGACATCACCGACGGGCCCGCCCTGCTGCGGGCCCTGGCGCCGCTGCACGAGCAGCGTCCGTTCGACCGGGTGATGACGACCACCGAACCGGCCGGTGAGTCCACCGGTCACGTGGTGGACCGGCTGAAACTGCCCGGCGTGTCGGAGCGTACGGCGCACCTGCTCAAAGACAAGTTCGCGATGCGCGAGGTGCTGGCGAAACACGGTCTCAGCCCGGTGCGGTACCGGCACGTGGTGACCCGGCAGGAGGCGGCCGGTTTCGTCGCGGAGGTGGGCCGTTCGGTGCTCAAGCCCGTCGACGGGGTGGCCAGCCTGCACATCCACCCGGCCGCGACGCCCGGCGAGGCCGAGGCGGCCTGGGACGCCCTGGTGGCCGCGGGCGTCACCAAGGTGCTGGCCGAGGAGTACCTGGAGGGGCCCGTCGTCAGCGTCGACTCCTTCTCGTTCGAGGGCCGGCACGTGCCGATGGGCTACTCCGAGTACCGGATGAACGAGCGGTTCGTGGAGTGGGAGGTCAGCACCCCCAGCCGGGTGGCCGCCGCGCAGCTGCCGCAGCTGCTCGACCTGACGCCCCGGCTGCTGGACGCGGTCGGGCTCACCGAGGGGCCCTCGCACAGCGAGTTCATCCTCACCGCGGACGGTCCCCGGGTGCTGGAGTCGCACGCCCGGCTGGCCGGGTCGGGCGCCCCCGAGCTGGTGCGGCGGGCGTTCGGTGCCGACCTGAACCGGATGTTCCTCACCGTGCCGCTGGGTATCGACGAACTGCCCTCCAGCACACCGGAACCCGTGGCCGGGGCCTGCGCGCAGTTCTTCGTCCCGCCGGCCGGGAAGCTGCGCGGGGTGGAGGTGGATCCGCTGCCCGGCACGGTCGATGTGCGCCACCTGGCCCCGGGCGAGGAGCCCCGGGTGTTCCTGCCGTTCCTGCCCGAGCTGCGCGAGGCGCGGGAGGCGATCGTGGTGCAGAAGTCGTCCGGCGACGTCATCCCGCCGCTGCTGACCGTGGCCGACTGCGTGTCCGGCTACGTCCTGGTCACCGGCCCGGACGCCGGTGCCGCGGTGGCCCGGGGCGACGAGCTGGTGCGGGCCGTGCACTTCGACGTGGAGAACTGATGGGGTACGTGCTGGTCCTGCATCGCTGGACCCTCCGGCAGGCACGGTATTCCGCCTATCCCCGGGCCGGGCACGAGGTGGTCTTCCTGGCCACCCCGGCCTCGGCCCTCACCACCGGAGCCCCGGCGGATCAGCTGGTCCGGGTGACCTCGCTCGACGACCCGGCCGAGGTGGACGCCGCGATCACGGCCCTCCTGGAGTCCCGGGGCACACCCGAGCGGATCGTCGGGCTGAACGAGGCCGACCTGATGACGGCGGCCCGGTGGCGGGAGCGGCTCGCCCTGCCCGGCGACGGGCCGCGGACCGTCGCCCGGTTCCGGGACAAGCTGACGATGCTCGGCCTGGTCCGCTCCGGCGGTGTGGTGCCGGTGCCGGAGTTCCTCCCGGCCGGAGACACCGCCGGGGCGGTGGCGGCCGCCGGCCGGCTCGGCTACCCGGTGGTGTGCAAACCCCGTGACGGCACAGCCAGTCTCGGGGTGCGGCTGATCGACGGCCCGGGGGACTGGGACGGGGTGGAGGTGACCGTGCCCAGTATCGTGCAGCGCCGCTGCGACTGGCCGATCGGTCACGTGGACGGCTGGTGGGACGGCCGGGAGACGGTGGTGGCGCGCAGTTCGCTGTACGTCAACGACTGCGCGAACTTCCTCACCGGCCGCGGCCTGGGCTCGTACGAGCTCGGGCCGGGCCCCCGGGCCACGGCGATGACCGGGGCCGCCCATGACGTGCTCACCCTGATGTCGCCCGGCCGCCCCACGGTGTTCCACCTCGAGCTGTTCGTCGGTGAGCACGGCGAGGTGCGGTTCCTGGAGATCGCGGCCCGCGCCGGGGGCGCGGAGATCCCGTTCCTGTGGCGGGAGGTGCACGGCACCGACCTGATCCGGGTGGCCTGGTGCTTCCAGATGGGGCTGCCCGTCACCCCGGAAGCGCCGGAGACCTACCGGGCACCCGAGTCTGACCAGGCGGTCGGGGTGGACCAGGAGGTCGGGGCCGGGCGGGAACCGGTGCGGGCCGGCTGGGCGCTGTCGCACCAGGCCACCCGCGACGTGCCGCACGTGTACTGGTCCAGCCAGGCCGGGCCGCCGGACGCGGCCGGCGTGTACGAGGGCGCGCGGACCCGCTACCGGCTGCGGGCCGCCGAGCCCGAGCAGGTCGAAAAGGCGATCCAGGAAATTCTTCTCCCGGAGGAAGCATGACCCACGAGGTGAGGACGGCCGTGGTGACCGGGGCGAGCAGCGGCATCGGCGCCGCGATCGCCACCCGGCTGGCCGGCGACGGGTACCGGGTGGTGCTGGTGGCCCGGCGCCGGGAGCGGATCGGCGAGCTGGCCGCCGCCCTGGGCGGGATCGCGGTGGCCGCCGACGTCACCGACCCGGACGTCGCGCGGCGGTTCGCCGGTCGCGACTGGCGGTGCGACGTGCTGGTGAACTGCGCCGGCGGGGCGCTGGGGGCCGAGCCGGTCGGCACCGGCGCGGTCGCGGACTGGTCGGCGATGTACGACGTCAACGTGCTCGGCACCGTGCGCATGCTCCAGACGTTCCTGGACGATCTGCTGGAGCGGCAGGGCGCCGTGATCAACATCTCCTCCACCGCCGCCCTGGCCGGGTACGAGGGCGGTGCCGGGTACTGCGCGGCCAAGAGCGGGGTGCGGGCGCTGACCCAGTCGCTGCGGCTGGAACTGGCGGGCAAACCCGTTCGCGTGGTGGAGATTCTGCCGGGCATGGTGCACACCGACGAGTTCGCGCTGAACCGCTTCCGGGGTGACGCCGGTCGGGCGCAGGCCGTGTACCAGGGGGTGGACCGGCCCCTGACGGCGGACGACGTGGCCCGGTGTGTGTCGTTTGCCTGTGGCTTGCCGTCGCATGTCAATATTGACGAGATGATCGTTCGCCCAGTGGCCCAGGCGGCCCAGCACAAGGTGCACCGGGAACGCCTGCACTGGAACGAGCCGCTCGCCGTGCCCGGCCCCCGATGGGTTTAACGGGCGCTAAAAGCTTTTCATGACAACAGAAGCGGGGTTTCGGTGGTCACCTGGACAGCTGTCGGCGGGGTTGCCGTCATCGCCCTGGGCATGGTGCTCACGCCCGGGCCGAACATGGTCTACCTGGCCTCACGTTCCATCTCCCAGGGGCGGGTCGCCGGCCTGATCTCCCTGGCCGGCGTCGGGCTCGGCTTCCTGGTCTACATGGTGGCCGCCGGGCTCGGGCTGGCGGCCCTGTTCGACGCCGTCCCGGCGGCGTACACGGTGCTCAAGCTGGCCGGTGCGGGGTATCTGCTCTACCTGGCCTGGGGAATGCTGCGCCCGGGCGGCATGTCACCGTTCGAGCCGCGGTTGCTCGAACCCCACAGCCCGGCCCGGCTGTTCACCATGGGCCTGGTGACCAACCTGCTCAACCCCAAGATCGCCCTGATGTACGCGTCGCTCATCCCGCAGTTCGTGAAGCCCGACGAGGGTTCGGTGTTCGGCCAGTTTTTGCTGCTGGGCCTGGTCCAGATCAGCATCGCGCTCAGCATCAACGGCAGCATCGTGCTGGCCGCCGACCAGGTCAGCCGGTTCCTCAAGGGCCGTCCCTGGGCCATCCGGCTCCAGCGCGGCCTGGCCGGCACCCTGCTCGGGGTGTTCGCGGTGCGCCTGGCCCTGACCAAGCGCCCGGCCTGACCCGGCACCCGGCCCGTGGAGGATGCGTGCACCCGCTCGAACAGCTGGCTCTCGACGTCGCGAACGGCGACCTGACCCCCGCCCGCGGGGAACAGGAGGCGGCGGCGCTCGCCCGGTCGGGCCGGCTCCCGGCCCCCGACCTGCTGAACTGGTTCAAGACCGCGGAATGGCTTGCCCACCAGGAAGACCTGTGGGAACGGGCGCTGCTGCTCGGGCGCTTGCTGAGCTCAGCGCTCGAAGCGCTGCAAGCACTGCCAGCGCTGCAAGCACCGGAAACACTGCAAGCACGGGAAGAGCTGGGCGAGCCGGACGCAGCGGACGTGGTGGGCCGGCCGGCCGGTGACTCCTCGTCCCGCCCGCTGACCGAATGCCGGTCCGCCTGGCTGGAACTCGTGCATCTGTGCGTCATCCATCGTCCGGACGGCGCGCTGTTCGCCTCCGGACGTCGGGCCGGACTGGCGGCCCTGGAGGCCGCCCGGGCCGGGGGCGACCAGGCCCTGGAAGGGCTGCTGCTCTACCGGCTGGGCACGCTGCACCTCGACCCGTTCTCCCGGGCCGGTGACCTGTGGTGGGAGGAGCACCGGCTGTGGCTCAGCCTGAGCCCGGCGCCGATGTTGTCCGGCCTGCCCGAACCCGCCGACGCCCTGCGCACCGCCGAGTCCTACCTGCGCCAGGCCGCCGCGCTGCGGGAGGGCGCCGGGCTCGGGTACACGCTCAAGGCACTCGCTCAGGCCCTCCAGCAGCAGGAGTTCCTGGCCCGGGAGGGTGTCCGTGCGCAAACCGCTTCGGTGCCGGATGAAATGGAGGCATCGGCAACCAGGGTGACCCGGGCGACCGAGGTACCCGGGGTACCCGGGGTGGCCGGGGCACCCCGGGCAACCGGGCCGGCCGGCCCGGTCTCGACGGCCGACGTGGCCGAACTCTGCGACCGCGCCCTCGCCCTGGTGCCGGCCGACGACCTGGTGGCCCGGGCCAACATCGAGGCCCTGCGGGCGGCCGGGTCCGGCGCCGGGATGCCTATGAGGTAAGCAGTTTCGTCGTCCCGGAGCTGTCCGCGACCCCGGCCCGCCGCGCCGCCGCCGCGGCGGCCGGGCCGGTCAGCAACCCGGACAGCAGCAGCAGGCCACCCAGCACGTACCAGCCCTGCGGCGCCCAGTCCAGGCACAGCAGGGTGAGCAGGCCCGGCGCCACCGCCATGGCACCGCTCACCCCGAAGGCGAACACGCCCTGGTACTCGCCCTGGGCGTGCTCCGGCGCCAGGCCGTAGGCCAGCTCGAAACTGGCCGCCGCGTGCCACAGTTCGCCGAACGTGTGCACGGCCATCGCGACCAGCAGAACAGCGGACGCCGTCCAGGCCGACAGGTGCCCGGTCACCGAGAAGGCCACGCTGGTGGCCAGGAAGACGAAACCCGCCGTGCGCATGGCCCGTACGGCCGCCCGGCCGTCGGTCACGCTCTGCCCGACCCGCACCTGGAGCAGCACCACCAGCACGGTGTTGACCACCAGCACGGCCGACACCATGGCCCGGGGCGCGTCGGTGTGCTCGGAGATCCACAGCGGCAGGGCGACGGTGAGAACCGGGTACTGCAAGGTCATCACGGCGTTCAGCAGGGTGACGGCGAGGAACGGCCGGTTGCCGGTGACCCGGGCCCGGCCCGGGGCCGCGCCCGGGGGCGCGGGCACCGGCGGGTAGGCGGGCAGCAGCGCCAGCACCGCCGCGGACACGAAGAACGTGAGCCCGTTGATCACGATCACCGTGAGGTATCCGGGCCGGTTGTCGAGCTGGAGCGCCACCGCCCCGGCCGCCGACCCCAGGGCCATCGAGAAGTTCGACACGGCGCGCATGTACGAGCGCAGCCGCACCCGCTCGCCACCACCGGCCCGGCCGATCAGCACGGCCCGCATCGTGCGGCTGCCCTGGAGGCCGACGGCGCCGACCGTGGCCACCACCAGCAGCGCGGCCAGGTTGCCCACCAGCGTCAGGGCGAGCATCGCGAAACCCTCGACCACCAGCAGGATCATGGTCAGGTTGCGTGGGCCGTGCCGGTCGGACAGCCGGCCGATCAGCACCCCGGCGGGCAGCGAGAGCACCCCGGCGACGGTGAGGGCCAGACCGACCTGCGAGGCCGGGAACCCGACGCTGCGGGTCAGGTAGAGCAGTCCCGCGCTCAGGTACATGCCCTGGCCGAAGGTGTTGACGAGGATGAAGAACACCAGGATCCGGTGCGACCGGTCCTCGGGCAGCATGTAGTGCCGCGCCAGGGCGGTCAGCGGCGCGGCCGGTGAGCCGGACATCAGGAACTCCCGAGAGGTTGGTGCCGCGGTGCCCACGTCGCCGCGGCGGAAAGGGCGAATCCTACTGGTTCGCCCGTCAGAGCCATTCCCCGTACCGGCGCACGTCGTAGCCCAGCAGCCCGCTGACCTCGGCCACCTCCCGGATGCCGAGAAGTTCACGCAGGTGGGGACGTTCGCGCAGCCACCGGGCGTTGCCCGGCGCCGTGGTGACGTTCACCTGGCGCGGCCGGTCCACACCCGCCCACACGTCGGCGTTCTCGTCCCGCACCCCGAGCCCGACGTGGGCGGCGGCCCGGGCCACCAGGTCGCGGCGCTGCTGACCCCCGGCCTGGAAGTCCTCGAACGGCAGCCGCAACGGCTCGTGCGCGTGCCGCAGGATCCGCCGGTGCGGGTCGGACCACTGGCGCGCGCACAGTTCGGTGAGCGGCCCCCGCACCAGGTCCTGCCAGCCCTCGCACAGATCGAAGTTCCAGTCCGCGTAGGGGCCCACCGCCACCCCCGAGCCGGACAGGTCGTGCTGCCAGAACGAGCGGTGGTCCCAGCCGTCGAGCAGACCGTTGACGGACGCCAGCGGGTTGCGGGTCAGGTGCAGCTCGCGCAGGTTCCATCCGGTGAACAGGTCGTGCAGCAGCGGGATGCGGTAGGCGTCGCTGGACGCCTTGATCACCAGAACCCGCCGCCCGGGCCCGGGTTCGGGCCGGCGCTGCGGGCGCAGCGCCAGGAACGGCGAGATCTCCACGATCGCCCCGCCGGGCGGCCCCTGCGGCACCGGAAGGCCGGGAAAGGCCTCCCGCACCAGCTTCTCGTCCAGGTCGTAGCGGTACGGGTCGACCGGCAGGCCGTGTGCGCGCAGCGCCCGCAGCACGTCGAGGGCGGGTTCCGGGCCGGCCCGGTGACCGGAGACGGCGTCGCTGATCACCGCGACCAGTTTTTCCAGCGGTGTGTCCACCGTGTCGGGCCACTGCACGCGCAGCCGCAGTGCCCAGTCCCAGGCGTACCGCTCCCACTCGTCGGCGGTGGGCTCGGCGATCTCCTCGCCCCGGCACTCGAACAGCAGGTTGCCCAGCAGGAAGCGGCGCTGCTCCGGATCGAGCGGCCCGTGCTCCACCGCCTCGTCGGGGCGCCCGTGGTCGGGATGGTTGAGCCCGAGCAGGGTGAACAGCAGCCGGTGCTCGCCGGGCAGCGCCAGGGCGCCCGGCAGCCCGGCCAGCGTCTGCTTGAACACGCTGGTGCCGCCGCGCGGGCTGCCCAGCACGACGGCGACGTCGCGCACCTCCCCGGCCGCCCGGTCCAGGTACTCCCGCTCCTGCGGGAACCGGTCGCGCAGATACCCCGTCGCGGCGTCCCGCTCGTCGCGGATCCGGGCGAAAAGCGTCCTGCGCCGTTCTCGTTCGGCGTCCAGTGCCTGGTTCATCGGGCCGGCTCCATCCGTGCGGGGCGGTGGGACCGGGCACGCCAGTGCTCCACCACGGTGTCCAGGTAGCTGCTCCAGCCGGGGCAGGGCGCCGTGACCCCCTGCGGCGGGCGCACCAGCGCCGTCTCCAGGTAGGGCCGGTAGATGCCGACCAGGCGTTCCAGGAACTGCTGATGGGGCATCCGGATCTGGGTGACCTGCCAGGCCGTGACCGAGCGTCGCAGGAAGTCCCAGCGCCGGTAGGGCACCAGGGGGACGTCGGCCAGCTCCGGGCGGCCCTGCTCGCGGCGGGCCCGGTTGAGCACCGTCACCGTCGCCGTGACCAGCTCGCCCAGCGTCGGCGCTTGATCACCCGCCGAGGCCACCACGTCGTACGCGGGCATGCCCGCCAGCAGCCGCGTGGTCATCGTGCACAGGTTCGCGGCCACCCAGTCGACCGGCACGATGTCGATGCGGGCGTCCCGGTCGCCGGGCAGGAACGGCGGCTCGTACCGCTCCACCAGCCCGAGCAGCGGATACATCCCGTGGAAGCGCGAGATCTCGCCGGTGCGGCTGTGTCCCACCACCAGGCTGCACGAGAACACGGACAGGTCCAGGTCGGCGAACCCGGCCCGGAGCATACGCTCGGCCTCGGCCTTGGACGCCTCGTAGGTGTTGCGGTAGAGCCAGTTCTCGGTCGCGGTGTAGGCGGAGGAGACGTAGAGGAACCGGGCGCCCAGCGCGCGGGCCAGTTCCGCGGTGTGCCGGGTGACCACCACGTTGCCGTGGTGCGCGGCCTGCGGGGTGGCCGACCAGCTGACGTTGGCGGCCGCGTGCACCAGCACGGTGTTCCGGGCCGGGCCGAGTTCAGCGGCCAGGGCCCGGGTGGCCGGGCCGTCGCCCAGATCGCGCACCACACAACGCAGAGCGCTCGCCAGGCCCTGCGGCACCCGGCCCAGGAAGGAGTCCCGGCTGGCCGTGGAGCTGAACACCGCGACCAGTTCCGCGTCCGGGGCCTGGTCGGCCAGGTGGGCCAGGAACTCACTGCCCACCGCGCCGTTCGCGCCGGTGACGACGATCCGGCCGGCGGTCACCGGGATGCCGGCTCGGGACGCCGCTCGCTGATCGCGGTGAGCATGCTGCGCGAGTTGGAGTGGATGGCCTGGATCCCGACCGGGTCCAGAACCGCTGCCAGCGAGGGGATCCCGAGATCGAACTCGATGTCCAGCACCACGTCCACCCCCTCGTCGGTCTGGGTCAGCGTCCACGATCCGCGGAACACCTCCAGATCGCCCTCCGTCTGGTCGAAGTCGATCCGGTGCGGCGGGTGGAAGTGGTCCCGCTCCTCCCAGGTCAGCTCGCTGCCGTTGAGCAGCACCCGCCAGGAGCTCAGGGCGGTGACGTCGTCCCGCTCCAGGAAGCGGATGTCCAGCACGTCGGCCATGTAGTCCGGGTGCTTCTCGAAGTCGCGCACCACGCTCCACACGTAGTCGATGTCGGCGCCGGGCACGAGCACGGAGGTACGGACGCTAGGCATGCGAAAGGCCTTTCTCGGAGGCGTTCTCGGGGTCGAAGGGGGTGGCCGCGACGGCTTCGGCCAGGCGGTCCAGGCCGTCGTCCAGATCGGCGGCACCGGTGACGGCCGGGGGATAGATGCGCAGCACCCGGGGATCGCTGAGACAGAAGCTGACCAGCACGCCCCGGCGCGCGGCCTCCAGCACCACGTGCCCGGCGACCTGTGGCCCGGCCGTCTGGAGACCGATCATCAGCCCCTCGCCGCGCACCTCGGTGATCCGGGCGTCGCCGGCGAACAGCTCCCGCAGCCGGTGACGGGTGCGCTCTCCCAGCTGGTGGACGCCGGTGAGGAATTCGTCTCGGGTCACCAGTTCCAGCACGGTCGCGCCGACGGCACCGGCGAGCGCGCCGCCGGCGAACGACGACGCCAGCACCACCGGGTCGGCGTTGCTGTCGCCGATCCGGCCGGAGGAGTACAGCACGGCGGCCACCGGGAGCAGGCCGCCGCCCAGCACCTTGCCGGCCAGCAGCAGGTCGGGACGCACGTCGGTGGCCGAGCGCCAGGTGCGGCCGCAGCGGCCCAGCCCGGTCTGGATCTCGTCGAGCACGAGAAGGGTTCCGGTGGAACGGGTCTCCTCGCGCAGGAAGGTCAGGTAGTCGGTGTCGAGCGGCAGGATGCCACCCTCGCCCTGGACCGGCTCGGCGAACACCGCGGCCACCGAACAGGTCCGCAGCAGCTGCCGCAGCCGCTCGCGGTCCGCGGGGTCACGCGGATCGGTGAAGACGGCCGATGGCACCAGTTCCGGTGGCAGCCGGTCGGTCATCGAGCCGGAGAGCCGCAGCGCGCCGGTGGTCTTGCCGTGGTACGAGCCGCGCAGGGCCACCAGGCCGGTGCGGCCGGTGGCCAGGACGGCGAGCTTGATCGCCATCTCCACGGCCTCGGAACCGGTGTTGGCGAACGAGACCCGGTCCAGGCCGGGCGGCCCGGACGCCAGCAGGGCCTGGGCGCAGGCGGTGGCGGCGTGGTTGCCGAGGATCTTCCCGGACAGCCCCATCCGGTCGAGCTGCGCGTGCGCGACCGCCGTCACCGCGGGATGCCGGTGGCCGAGCAGGTGCACCCCGAACGACCCGAAGTCCAGCCAGCGCCGCCCGTTCTCGTCGGTGATCCAGGCGCCCTCGGCACTCACCTCGCCCGCGGTCAGGCCGGACATCCGCAGCAGCAGGGCCTTGTTGCGGCCGAACGACGCGGCGTAGCGGTTCAGGAAACCGGATGCGGCCAAGCCGCTCACGCGTCCTTCAGGAAGGGCTCGAGGAAACCGGCGTCGGTGCCGGCGGCGGCGCACATCCGGGACCAGTGCCGCAGGGCCCGCAGGATCTCGCGCTGCCCGCCGGCCTGCAACGGGTCGGGCAGGTCGCCGGGGAAGGCGGCGCACAGCCGGTCCCACAGCTGCGGCACCAGGCCGTCGGTCTCGTCGTCGTCGGCGGCCAGGGCGAAGACCTCCACCAGGTCGGCTCCCTCGAGACCGGCGACGTCGTGCAGGCCGTAGGTGAGGGCCAGCGCGAGCTGGTGCTCCTCGGCGACCGGCAGGCACCCGGCCAGGCGGGTGTCGATGTCGTAGAGCAGTTCCAGCAGCTTCACCCGCACCACCCGGCGCAGCAGCGGCTGGTCCGCGCCGCCCTCCAGGTCTTCGAGGTAGGCGCGGCCCTCGACGGCGAGCAGCCAGGCGGCGGTGGCCCAGGCCTCCACCGCGCTCGCGGCGGGCAGCCCGCGCCCGGAGCGCGCGGAGGGGAAGAGACGGACGGTACCGGGCAGCTGCGCGGTGCCGGGGGACGGCGGCATGATTCTCCCGTTCGGGCCGGTGGCAGAAAAAGGGTGGACGGCGGACAGCGCGCTCAGGCCGGGGCCAGGGTCAGGACCCCGGCCCGGGAGGCACTGAGGAGACCGGCCGGGTCGCCCGGCAGGTCGTCGTCGGTGACGAGAACCGTTGCGGTGGGCGGGACACCGTCGGAGAACGAGACGGTGCGGTGCACCAGGGCGCGGGCGCCCGGCAGGAACGGCAGCTCCTGGGCGCCGGTGGCGGGTGCGAGCCGCAGCCGGGCCGGGTGACCCTCCCCGGCCAGGGCGTACACCTCGTCCAGGGCCTGGGTGAAGGCGGGCGCCAGGGCGCCGTCGCGCCCGCGCAGGGTGTCGGCCACCCGGGCCTCCAGGTCGGCGAAGCGGGCCGCGAGCGGGGCCAGGGGAGTACCGGCCGCCCGTCCGCCGTCCACGAACCTCTGCCAGCGCAGGAGGTACCACTTGCGGTTGGAGTACACGTCACCGGCGTGCGAGAGCGCCGCGTCCATCAGGTGCAGCAGGGCGCCCACGGCGTACCCGGCGCCGCCGAGCGGCTCGCCCGACGCCTCGGCCAGCCGCAGGTGGAACACGTGCCGCACGGCCGTGTGCAGCGACGCCCACTTCCACACCCGGGCCAGGCCGGGCAGGTGCTCCAGGTACGGCGACGTGCCGTCCAGGGCCACCCCGTTGACCAGGCGCTCCAGGTATTTGCGGCGCAGCTCGTGCTCCTTGTCCCAGTGCGCGTGCGCGGTCACCACGTCGGCCGCCTCGAGCGACGCGGCCTTGCCGAGATCGGCCAGCGCACCGGCGATCTCGGCGGTTCCGTACGACACCGCCTCCAGGTGCTGACCGGCCTCGAACAGCTGGGTGGCCATCCGGGCCCCGCCGGGGGCCTGTTCCTCCACCCGGATGAAGTCGATGTCGCTGGTGGCGTTGGCGATCCCGTGCACGGGTGAGCTGGTGAGCAGCAGGTGCACGGCGTCGCCGGTGCGTGAGCGCATCAGGCGCTCCAGCCCGGCCCGGTCCAGGTCGCGGCCGTGCAGGAAGGTGTCGACGTTACGCAGCCGCTCGGCCGCGAGGTGACCGGGCACGGCGGGCAGCAGAAGGGGGGTGAGCATGAAATCCCTCGGGTCGCAGGAGAATCGGGTTCAGGACGGGACGCCGTCACGGCGGGCCTGGGCCAGGTGACCGAGCACACTGGCCCGGCCGAACAGGTAGGAGCGGGCGATCCGCGCGCGCTCGCGGACGTCCTGGTTCTGCATCAGCCGGCGGTGCAGCAGCCCGAGGTTGTAGAACGGCACACTCGGGTAGAGGTGGTGCGCGAGGTGGTAGTTGATCCGGCAGGGCGAGAACAGCAGCCGCTCCACCGGGTTGGCCAGCACCGTGCGGGTGCCGCCGATCCCGCCGTCGGGGTCGCAGCCGACGTGCTCGGCCACGGCCCGCAGCCGCAGGATCATGCTCAGCGCGGTCAGCGAGGGCAGGATCCACAGCAGCAGATAGCTGATCCAGCTGCCGGTCAGGGTGAGCACGGCGGCCAGCGCGAGCAGGTGACCGACGAAGAGGTTGCGGCGCCCGCGGCCCATGGCCAGCGCCACGGTGCGGTCGCCGCGCAGCACCGGCAGCAGCGAGAACTGGTCGAGGGTGTCGACCGTCTTGAGCAGGTTGACGCCGGTCACGTCGCCGGCGAACAGCCGCGCCCAGTCCTGGGACGTGTGCGCCAGCGCCGCGGTGTCCAGGTCGGGGTCGCGCTCGGTGTTCAGGTAGCGGTGGTGGTCCAGGTGGTGCCGCCGGTACAGGCTGGTGCTGACGAACAGCGGGAAGGCCAGGAGCAGGTCGCTGACCAGGTCGTTGAGGGCTCGATGGGCGAACAGGGAACGGTGTGCGCCGTCGTGCATGAGCACCGCCAGGGCGTGCTGGCGGGTGGCGATGACGACCAGGGCGATCAGGTAGCCGTACCAGTGCCCCCACCACACGGCGGTGCCGGCGGCGGCCAGGATCACGGCCCACTGCCAGGCGATGGTGCCGGCCGCGCGCAGGGGGCGCCGCCGGGACAGGTCACGCAGCTCGTCCCTGCCCAGGATGCGGGTGCCCCGGCCGGTCGTGGCCATTCAGAGCACCGCCCCGGGCGCGGTGTCCTCGCTCAGCCGGGAGGCCACCGCGGACGTGGAACCGGTGTACTTGCCGTCGTACTGGCGGGGTTCGCCCTGCATCGCCCAGAACGCCAGCTTGCCGATGGTCATGCCGGGGAACACCCGCACCGGGCAGGCCACGCTGATCTCCAGCGTCCAGGGGAAGATCGCGCCGCAGTGCCCGAGCGGCGCGGAGAACTGGATCCACATGCCGAGGGTGGACACCGACCGGCAGGCGTACAGGGTGGCGGCGTACCGCGGGCTGCCCATCGCCTCCACCGTGCCGCCCAGGTAGAAGCGTCCCGGCTCGAGAACCAGCCCGTCGTCCGGCATCACGATCTGGGTGGCCTTCGGCTCCTCGAAGCTGTCCAGGTCGGGCTGGTCGTACTGGATGATCTCGGGGGCCAGCCGGAAGCCGTAGCTGTTCGGCTCCAGCCGGGCCGGGCTGAAGTCCCCGATGTGGATGTCCCCGGCGGCCACCGCCGCCGCGATCTGTCTCCCGGTCAGGATCACAGCCAGCCCTCCATCAGCGTGCACACGTCGTGGCGGTACCCGGAACGGTCCGAGCCGCTGTTGTCGAGCACCGCGTCGGGCTCGATCCGGTCGAGGTCGGCCGTGGAGCCGTCGGCCCGGGTCAGGTCACCGCGCCGGGCCAGGCGCGAGCGCCGCACGTCCTCGCGGCAGCTGATCCGCAGCACCCGGAAACCCTCGGCCCGCAGGGCGGGTGCGTCGGTCCAGGGGTCGCGCAGGTCGTCGTTGACGATGACGTCGCTGCCCCGGCCGGCCGCCTCCCGGGCCCGGGCCAGGAAGTCGTCGGCCAGGCTGCGCCGGTTGATCCGGCGCAGCTGCGTGGCCAGCTGCTCCAGCAGCACCTGGTCCTGGGCGCCGTCGGCCAGCGGCACACCGGCCGCGGCGTACACCTGACGCTGGAGCTGGTACAGCGGGCGGGCCAGCGGCACCCGGCTGACGGTGAGCCGGCGGCCGGCGGCCCACTCCCGGATGTAGCCGGCACAGGTGGACTTTCCCGATCCGGACAGGCCGATCACCGCCACCCGCAGCGGGCCGGGCGGGCGGGTGGCGGTCATCCGGCCGCCTTCAGCACGCTGTCCAGGTCCACGTCGAGGGTGCCGGTCAGGCGCAGCATGACCAGGCCGGGCAGCAGCGGGCGCAGGCCGGACAGGGTGGCGTAGAACTCGCGGTAGTCCGGCACCAGGTAGTGCTGCCAGCCGAAGAAGGTGGTGTCGACGGATCGGTCCACCACCGTGTTCAGCACCGACCAGCGTTCGCCCGGCCCGCTCAGCGGCGTCACCCGCAGCGGCTCGCCGGGCACCACGCGGGGCAGCAGGACGCCGGCCAGGTGGTGCGGTGCCGGGTCGAACTCCGCCCCGATCCACTGCTCGAAGGTGTCCGGGTCGAGCAGCACCTTGTGCCCGTCGGCGAGGTCGGCCAGGTCGTGCCGGCCGCCCTCCCGCACCCGCCGGGCCAGGTCCGGGTTCGCCCGCAGCGTGCCGACGCCGACATAGGGGTAGTCGCGCCAGGCGCGCACCGTGATGCCGCCCTCGCCGTCCGGCCGGCAGAACAGCTTGTCGCCCGAGAAGTACTGCCAGTTATTGTTCTTCAGCACCGACAGCAGGGTGGTGGTCTTGCCCGCGCCCTTCGGGCCGGCGACGGCGTACACCTCACCGTCGCGGCGCACGGCCGAGGCGTGCAGCACCACGGTCCCGGCCGTCTCCTCGGTGCGGATGATCAGGTCGCGCACGAAGTCGATGACCTGGATCGCGGACGCCGGGCGGATCGCGACACTCATGTCGCGGTCGTGCGTGGCGTCGGCCGGGACGTCCAGCACGGTGTCGTCGTTCCGGTACACCAGCCGGTCGCCGTGCCGCGAGAGCAGGGCGTCGAAGGTGAACTCCGGGGCGGTGCTGCGCCGGATGACCACCGGGTCGCCGCCGGGCGAGGACGGCGCCGAGTCCCTCGGCAGCACGGTGATCCGGTAGTCCGCGGTTGCGTCGTCCCCGCTCGTGACCGGGGTGACCAGGTGCCGGAAGAACCGCCGGACCGGCTCGAACGCGGCCTCCGCGGCCGGGTCCACCCGGAACTCCAGGGTGGTGCCGATGAAGGTGAGACGCAGGTTCATGGCTGACTCGCAGTCGCTCGGGGACGGGAGGCACGCAGCTGACCGAGGACCAGGGCGGCCGGCCAGGTGTTGTCGATGACGCCCAGGTCGTCGCCCGGGGCCAGGCCGGGACCGGTGGCGGCGAACACCGCGTGCAGCCGGTCGTCGCCACCGTTCGTGACGTGAGCGCCCGGCTTGACCGACGGGTGCAGAGCCTGGCCGTCACCCGCCAGCCCGGCGACCGGCAGGCAGTCCGGGTCGAGCAGCAGGTCGGCGCGCCGCCCGTCCGCGGACGGCCGCACCTCGCGCACCAGCGGCCGCCCGGTGCCGGGAACCCGTTGCGGCGCCAGCGCTTCCGCAACCCGCTGGAGGACGCCCGGAGCGGCTTGCGGGCGGACCCACACCGATCCGTTGTTGACGGGGTGGTAGTAGCAGTCCGACCGCTCCAGGTCGATCTGCCCGGCCGGGCCGGACACGGACAGACCTGCGTCCACCAGGAGCTGAGCCGGACGCACCGTCCACGGGGTGCCGGCGACGCCGTGGTCGGCGCACAGCAGCACGGTGTCGTCCGGTCCGGCCCGCCGCAGCACCCGGCCCAGCAGCTCGTCGGCCCGCCGGTAGCAGCGGGCCACGTGCGGCCACAGGGCCGGCGCCACGTCCGGGCGGAACGCGCCGCTGCGCTCGTCGCACCAGCCGATCAGGTCGTGCCCGACGTCGTCGGTGCTCGGCAGGTACATCACCACGAGATCGCTGCGGTGCCGCGGCAGCACCTGGTCGACCGCCCCGGCGAAACCCGCGGTGACCCGGTCCACGGACGACAGGAACACCTCCTCCGCGCTGCCGTCGCCACCGTCCACGAGACGCCGGCCGAGCCGGCCGTCGCGGTAGTAGGGGCCGAGGCCGTCGCCGGAGAACGTGGGGGCCTGACGCAGCGCCCGCAGCACGGACGCGTCGTGCCCCACCGTGCGCGGCGCCCAGACACCGCTGTGCAGCAGCACCTTCCGGCCCTCGACGGTGGCCAGGCGCAGCCACAGCGCCGCTGGAGCGTCCGGCCCGTCGCGCGCCTCCAGGGCCAGCGGCACCCAGCTGTCGGTGACCACGGTGGCGGCGCGCCCGCCACGCACCCGCACCCCGCCGGCCACCGGATCGACGTCCAGGGCGTGCCCGGCCACCTCCAGCACCGTGCGACCGGGACCCACCGCGTGCACCCCGGGCCGGGCCCGGCGGCGGCTGTACGCCTCAACCGCCCCGTCGATCCAGCCCGGCACCCCGCCGTCGTCGTCGCGGGTGTCGGTGATCCACGGCGCGTGCACCGACGTGCTGCGAAAACCCGCCGCACCGGCTGTCTCCCACACCGCGGGACGCCGCAGCACGGGCCCGAAACCGGACACCGAGAGCCCGGGCCCGGCCTCCGGCGCCGGCACCGCGAAGCCGGTCACGCCGTGCTCGTGCGGGCCGGTGCCGGTGAACAGGGTGGCCAGTGACGGCGGCGTCTGGCAGTTCGGTGAGGGCGGCCGGGCGGCCGCCCTCACCCCGCTCTCGCGCAGACGGCGCACCGAGGGCAGCAGCCCCTGCGCGTCCAGCCGGTCCACCACCCAGTGCGCGGCGGCGTCCCACACCATCCAGTAGACGGTCACCGGGCCGCGCCGCTCACGCCGGTTCCGCCGGCCCGGGCCGGGCGGCCACGGCGTCCTTCAGGAAGGTCTTCTTGGAGTAGAAGGTTCGCGTCGCGGGCAGGCCGTGCTCGGTCAGGTACCCCTCCAGCCAGTGGGCGAGCTGCTCCAGCTCCGCCAGGGCCGCCTTCTCGTCCGGCTCCAGCGGGCTGCGCGTGCGCAGGTACTCCAGCTCGCACTGCGACAGCACCACGTCGGGGTCGTCGTACAGGGAACAGCGGTCGAAGAAGATCCCGTAGACGTGCCCGGTGCGCACCGACTCGAAGTTCACGTCGTAGCGCACCCGGCGGAAAGGGGGCAGGGGACGCACCTCGACACCCAGTTCGGTGCGCACGTACCGGCCGAAGTCCGCCGGGTCGATCGTCAGGCCGTAGGTGTGCTCCTCCCGGCGGGCGAACGAGTCCTCCACGTACCACTTGCGTTTCATCAGGTTCTTGCCGTCGGTGGTCGGGATGAACGACACGTAGCCGCGCTCCGCCTCCGGTGCGGTCACCTCGAACAGGTGGTTGCCGTAGTCCCAGGCCTGGAACTCGTCGCGGTACTCCGGCAGGTACCCGGTGAGCTCACCGGCGTGCAGGCGGCGGTTCAGCTCGACGGTGAGCGCCCAGATGTCCGGCACCGGCTCCAGGTTGTACTTGTACTCCAGCTCCTGCCCGGGAAACGCCTTGCGGTAGTAACGCTGGTGGTTGTTCAGGAACAGCGCGTGCCCGGCGTGCGCGGCCAGGCCCGGGCGCAGCCAGTTCAGCTCCTCCACCGCCCCGGCTCCGACCGGCTCCGGGGTGATCCGCACGAAACAGGCGTCCTGGGCGAGGAACCGCACCTGGGCGTACACGTGGTAGCCCTCCTCGGCCGAGCCGGTCAGGTAGCACAGCGGCACCAGGGCGGACGCGCTCGCGGGCAGCAGCCCGGCCAGGGCGGCGGAGGCCACACCGTGCGGGAACAGGCCGGCGCCCTCCAGCACCGCCCGCCGGCCGGTGCCCGGCGCGGTCGCCGGGCACGCGCCCAGCCGGTCCCAGTGCACCACCACCGTGCTCACCGGCAGTTCCTCGGCGGGCGGTGGAACCCGCAGCAGGGCAACCGGTTCGGTGGCCGACAGCGCGGCCGAGCCGTTGAGCAGGTGGATGCCGCCGACGGCGATCCAGGCGTCAGTCAATCGGGGGTCCTTAGTCATCGCGAGAGTCATCGAGAGCCGTCGAGACGGCCGGTCGGATCGGGATTCCTGCTCAGTGAGACGACGGTGACGGATCCGTCGGCGATCACGGCCTGCGCCCCGTCCGGGACCTCCGTCAGGCCGGCCGCCACGGCCGGCACCCCGGCCTCACGCAGCAGGATGGCGAGATGGCACAGGGCGGAACCCTGGTCGAAGACGAACCCGGCGACCTGGCCGATCAGCACCGAGAGCACCGCGTACGGCCGGGCGGCGCGCACCACCGGTGGCTCCGGCAGCGCCGAGACCTCGTCGATGAGCCGGGCCAGACCCTCGTACTGGGTCACGTCCCGGGTCCTGTCGATGCTGACCGCCGGGCCCACCGACAGGCGGGTCAGCAGCTCGTCGTCGTGCAGGGTGTGCACCGGGCCGCTCGCCGTGCCGGGGGAGATGCTGGCACCGGCGGCGCCGGTGGTGATCTGGTCGGCGCCCAGCACGGAGTAGTCGACGAACACCAGATCGTCGCCGCTGAGCACCCATTCGAGGGTGAGCTGACCGTACCGTCGCTCCATCGCCGCGGTGAGACGGCGCACGGTGTCCAGGTGCCGCAGCACCGGCCCGGCGTCGGGCGGTGCGGTGATCCCGCCGTCGGCGTTCACCACCACGGCCTGCGCACCCGCGGTGCCGCGGTTGAGCGCGAGCAGCCCCTCCGGCGTGTACTCCACCACCAGGCCGCCGCCCGCCGCACGGGAGATCACCCCGAGGTCACCGCGGACGAAATCCCGCACCAGCACGGCGTGCTCGCTGTCGGCCGGGAAGCCGCCGGTGACCTGCCGCAGCCGGGTGAGCACCTGCTCGCGGGGGACGACGATCTGGCGCAGCGTCTCGCCCAGGTCGAGCACGCACTCCGGGGCCCGGCCCCCGGCCAGGGTGGTCTCCAGCCGCCGCACGGACTCGGGGTCGAGCAGGGCGCGGGGGGTGAAGCCGATCACCCAGCCGGCGCCGGTCGTGACCCCCAGGGAGGCCGCGAGCTGGTGTGCCGGGCCACGTTTGGCGGTGTAGCCGGTGTACACGGCTTCCACCTCGTGCAGGGCGGCGCCGGGCGGGAGCTGGTCGTGGTACAGCCGCGAGGTCCACAGGCCGGCCGGGCCGCCGGGACCGCCCGCCGTGCGCCGGGCGGTGACCGGGCGCACCTGGATCACGTGCACCGCCGGACGGCCGTGCTCGGTGGTGGCGGCCCACTCCAGGTCGACGTCGTGGCCGCGTTCTGTGCGCAGCCGGCGGGCCAGCGTGATCACCTCGGTGAGGGCGGGCCGGTGCGAGTCGTCGACGTCTGTTCTGTGCTGAGCATCGAGGCTGTTCAGGTCGGCCGAGGTGACGGACGTGGCCTGCGCGGTCCCGGCCACCAGCTGCTCGGCCAGGCCCTCGACGTACTCCACGGTGACCACCGAGGAGTCGCCGTCCAGCCCGGTGAAGGCCACGCCGGCCAGCTCCGGGTCGACCATCCGCTGCACGAAGACGGCCAGCCGCGGCATCGGGTCGAAGTCGCCGGCCCGGACCCGCGCGGCCACCGCGGGCGGGGAGTAGTAGGAACGCCAGCACTCCTCGACGGCGTCGGCCACCCCGTCGGCGCCCCGGACCCCCAGCAGGCTCTGGTGCACGCCGGCCAGACTGCCCGAGGCACTGTCCTCGTCCAGCCCGGAGGAGCGCACCGCGAACCGGAGATCGCCCGCGCCGGAACCGAAGACGTCGATCAGCCGCTCGGCGATCAGCCGTCGGGTGCCGCCGGGCACCCGGATGCCCTCGGCGATCCGGCTGATCCGGTCCATCGACTCGGTGAGGAAAGCCCCGACGGTGGCGCGCAGCTCGCCGAACACCTCGTGCATCCCGGTGAGGGCGGCGGGTTCCACGGCACCGGCGAACTCGGACGCGGGGACGGCGAAGGCCGGGGGCACCGGATGCCCGCGCGAGGCCGTGGCCAGGGAGGCGAACTTGGCGCCCGTGCGGTCGGGATCGGGCTCGGCCTCCAGCCCGGGGAACCGGTGCCGGGCCAGGTGCCGGTGGAAGTCGCGGTGGATGTCGCTGGAGCGTGGGCCGACCGAGCCCTGGTACTTGCCGTCGTAGAGGTCGACCTCGCCCTGGGGCTTCCACCACATCATCTGGCCGATGTTCATGCCGAGGTAGACCCGCACCCGGTTCACGGTGAACAGCTGGAGCGTCCACTGCCCCTCGTAGCCGATGTCGCCCAGGCTCGCCGAGAGGTTGATGAACATCCCGAGCCGGGCCACCGAGGAGCGGGCCGCGAATGTCGGTGCGTAGTAACGGCCGCCGAGCACCTCCTCGGTGTGGGCCAGGTAGAGCCGGCCGGGCTCCAGCACGTACCCCTCGTCCGGGATCCGGACCTCCTCGTAGGAGTTGGCGGTGCGCGGGTCGAGCGGGCTCTGGGTGTAAACGCGAAGCACCGGTCCGAGGCGGAAGTTGTAGCTGTTCGGGTTCACCTGTGAGGGCTCGAACGGATCGATGGTGATCCTTCCCGCTGCGCGCTCACGAACGATCTCGCTTCCGGTCAGGATCATCGATCTCCCCGATACATGTTCTGGCGCAAAAGATGTCGCTCTCCGCACATGGAGGGTCGCTGCCTGAATATCGCAGCCGAACCGGGCAAATTCAACTGGTTGACGCGTTTACTGACGCTTGTTATAAATGTGAACTGATTAACCGGTTTAGTCATCACCCGTGTCCCCCGCCCGTGTGGCGAGTTCTCTGGTGTGTCCCGCGGGCCGGAATCACCCCCGTTCGCCGGTGCGGCAGGCCTGCCGAAAACGCCCCAGGGAGAGATGTGTTCAGCGATCGCCCGCATGCCGTCGTGATCAACGCGGCCAAGATCTACCCGCCGCGCGAGCTGGAGCGACTCTCGCAATTCGCCACTGTGTCGGTGATCACCGAGGCGCAGTACGCGCACCGTTACGGGAGCGTTTCAGATGTCCACATGGTGGACAGCGTCTATCGCTTCGACCAGGTGCGTGACGCTGCCCGGGCGATCTACGAGCGGCAGGGCATCGACTGCGTGATCGGCCCGGCCGAGCGCAGCATTCCCGTGGCCGGTCTGGTGCGCACCTGGTTCGGTGTGCCCGGCTTCGGTTTCGACGTCGGAATGCGTTGCAGCAACAAGCAGCTGATGAAGCAGGCGCTGCACGCGGCCGGACTGCCGGTGACCGGCTGGACCAGCGCGGAGAGTCTGGAGCGGCTGCCGGCGGCGTTCGACCGGCTCGGTGGCGGGCCGGTCGTGGTGAAACCGGTTTTCGGCGGCGGCAGTAAGAACACCTTCGTGCTGCACACCCGCGACGAGGCCGTGGCCCTGGGGTCGCAGGAGCGCGCGAAAGGTCTGCGCGACGCAGGTTTTCCCCTCATCGTGGAGCAGTACGTCGACATCTCCACCGAGTACCACTGCGACGGCGTGGTGCACGAGGGCAAGGTGCTCTTCTCCGGGGTGTCTCACTATCTGGTACCGCCGTTGCAGGAGCAGTTCGGCGCCGTTGCCGGTTCGATGGCGCTGGAGCCGCAGTCCCCCGAGTACGCTGCGATCCAGGAGCTGCACCGGCGCGCGGTGGGCGCCCTCGGTCTCGACGCCGGGGTCACCCACCTCGAGGTGCTGCGCCGTGGAGACGACCTGCTGATCGGTGAAATCGCCTGCCGCCCGGGCGGTGACGGTGTCACCGACCTGGTGCGCTGGCAGCACGGGGTGGACCTGTGGCAGGCCTTCACCGACATCTCGGCCGGCCGGGTGCCCGTCGTCGAGCCGGTCACCGACCCGCGCACGGTGGTCCTCGTCGATCTGCCCCTGCGGTCCGGGCGGGTGACGGCGATCAGCCGGGAGAGCGACTTCCGGGTGCTGCCCGAGGTGCTCGAGGTCGAGTCGTTCGTGGCCGTGGGCGACACGATCGGCGACTTCCGCCGTGGCACGGCGGCGATCCGGGTGTTCCTCGCCGTGGAGCGTCCCGGCCAGGCCGAGGCCCTGATCGGGCGGCTCATGGAGATCTTCGTGCTGGAGACCGTCTGACCGGCAGGATCTTTCAGCGGCTCCGGGTGGCCACCCCGAACAACGGCACGAGCAGGGCCGCCAGCAGCAGGCCGGTGAGCCACGACGCGGAGGGCAGCGACCCGGCTGCCACCACGTGGACGCCGGTGGCCGGCCAGGTCAGGGCGGTGTCGCCGAGCAGGAACCCGGCCGGCGAGGTGCCGGCCCGGGCGGCTGCCCGGGATGTGCCGGGCCAGGCGCGCAGCCGGAGGGCGGCCAGGGTGACGGTGGCGGTGGCGATCAGAGCGATCCAGGGATCACCGGACCCGGCTGCTCCCACTGCGGTGAGCCCCACGGCCAGAACCAGTTTCATCACCGGGATCACCGTGGATCGCGCCCGGGCCGAAGACGCCCCGGCCCCGGGCGGGATCGCCGGGCGCGCGGCCCGCTCCGGCACGACCGGCGCGGAGACGTCCGGTCCCACCCGCCGCAGCCGCGCCGCGCACACCCCACCGAACCCGGCGAGCCCGTACCACCCCCACGGCACCCCACCCGGCGCGACGGCGTAGAACACCGCGCTGCAAGCGATCACGATCTCCACGCCGCCCGCCAGAACACCCGCGAACGGGGTTCCCGCCGGCCCGTCCGGCCGCCCGAGCAGCCGCACCACAGCCCGCACCAGCCACTGCAAGCCGATCAGCAGCACCAGCGCCGCCGCCCCGCGCCGCACCGGACCACCGGGCAGGATCGCGACCAGCCCCTGGATCGCGACCAGCAGCACCAGCGCGCAGAAGAGCGCGGCCGCCAGGGGCTTCCGGCCGGGAACAGCGGGGTGTGAGGCCGCGTCGTGCGTCTCGGCCAGGCAGAGCAGGGCGGCCGACAGGGCGGCGAGGATCAGCACAGCACGACGGTGACACGCCAGGGCCCGAGGTACAACGGTCACGGCGAAGGTCGCCAAGACCGTTTCGGCGCCGGGGGTTTGACGGGCCGGTCTCGTAGCGTGAGACCACCTCGCGGGCGTGTTGACCGGCCCGGCCCGGCACAGCATGCTGGGACCGCACGTCCGTCCGGGTCTCCTTCCGTGTCTGGGGTTTTCGTCGCATGCGTGTCCTGGTTCTTCAGCAGCCGAATTCGGTGGCCCCGTTCGAGAGCTGGCTGATGGAGGCGGCGCCCGGGGTCGAGGTGCGCATCATCACCGGCGCGGCCACCGTCCGCCCCGACAGCGCGATCGCCCCCGGGGTGCGGCGCGACGTGCTGGCCGACTACCACGCGCCGGAGACCACCCGGCACCTCTTCCAGGTCTGCGCCGAATGGGCACCGCAGGCCGTCTTCTCCAACTCCGAGGCCGACGTGATGCGGGCCGCCGAGGCCCGCACACTGTTCGGCATCCCGGGCACCGGCTCGGCGTCGGCCGTCCTGTTCCGCGACAAGGTGCTGATGAAGCAGCTGTTCGCGGGTCTCACCGTGCAGGGCACCGAGGTCGCGGCGGTCGAGCACCGGGTGCCCACCAGCGGCGCCGACGTGCTGGCCGCCTGTGACGAACTGGGCCCGGTGGTGCTGAAGCCCCGCGACGGCTCGGGATCGGTCAGCGTGCAGACGCTTTCGGACCGCGCCCAGGCCGCCGCCTGGCTGGCCGCCGAGCCCGAGGTGCTGAAGCGGCTGCACGCCTCACAGCTCATCCTGGAGCGCTTCGTCGAGGGCGACGTGTACCACGTCGACATGCTGGCGCGAGACGGTGCGCCGATCATGATCTCCACGTCGCGCTACCTGCACCCGCCGCACCACTTCGCCCGGCACAACCTGGCCTCGGTCATGCTCGACGAAGACTCCGAAGACCACCGTTTCCTGGTGGCCTACGGGCAAGCTCTCACGGCGCGCGCCGCCACCGCGCACGGCGCCACCATCATGCACCTGGAGATGTTCCGCACCCCGCAGGGCGAGTTCGTCGCCGGCGAGGTGGCCTGCCGGGGCAGCGGCGGACTGGTGAAGGAGTCGATCCTGCACACCTACGGCATCGACCAGGCCCGCGCCGCCTGCCTCCTCGGGGCCGGTCTGCTGCCCGGCGAGACCTACCTGCGGCGCATCCGGCAGCAGTCCGGCCGGCTGCTGGAGACCGGGCCCCGGCTCGGCTACGACCGGGCCGCCCGGCCGTCCTGGTTGGTCACGGTCAGCGAGAGCGAGCGCCCGGGCGAGGCCTCGTCGTCCGTCGACGCCCGGCTCCAGGTGGTCGTGGAGGGCGAGAACGAGAGCGAGATCGAGAAGCGCATGGCCTCACTGCATCTCAGCGCCTGAGCGATCACCGCGGGCAGAACGGGGAACGGCGCCGGGCTGTGAGAGCCCGGCGCCGTCCGTCATCTCCGCGGGGATCAGGCAGGTGCCGTGGTGCGGATCAGGTGGTCGAAGGCGCTGAGGGCGGCCTTCGCCCCGTCGCCGGCCGCGGCGACGATCTGCTTGTGCGGGGTGGTGGTGCAGTCCCCGGCCGCGAACACGCCCGGCGCGCTGGTGGCGCCCCGCGCGTCGATCACGATCTCGCCGCGATCGTTCAGCTCCAGCGCCCCGTTCACCCAGTCGGTGTTGGGCAGCAGGCCGATCTGCACGAAAACACCCTCGACGGCGAGGTTCCGGGAATCCCCGGAGGGCCGGTCCCGGTAGGTCAGACCGGTCACCCTGCGGCCGTCACCGGTCACCTCGGTGGTCTGGGCGCCGGTCACCACGGTCACGTTCGGCAGGCTGTTCAGCTTGCGCTGCAACACCTCGTCCGCCCGCAGCGCGTCACCGAACTCCAGCAGGGTGACGTGCGAGGCCAGGCCGGCCAGGTCGATGGCGGCCTCGACACCCGAGTTGCCGCCGCCGATCACGGCGACCGGCTTACCCTTGAACAGCGGGCCGTCGCAGTGCGGGCAGAAGGTGACGCCCTTGTTGCGGTACTCCTGCTCACCCGGCACGTCCATGGTGCGCCAGCGGGCGCCGGACGCCACCACGACGGTGCGTGAGCGCAGCACCGCACCGGTCTCGAACTCGACCTCGACCAGGCCGTCGACGGCCGCGTGCAGCTTGGCCGCGCGCTGCCGGGGCATCACGTCGACCTCGTACTCACGCACGTGCCGCTCCAGGGCCGCGGCGAACTGGGTGCCCTCGGTGTGCGGCACCGACGGGAAGTTCTCGATCCCCGCGGTGTCGAGCACCTGGCCACCGATCCGCTCGGCCACCAGCCCGGTGCGAATTCCCTTGCGGGCCGCGTACATCGCGGTGGTCGCACCGGCCGGGCCGCCACCGACGACGAGCACGTCGAAGGTGTCCTTCCCGTCCATCCGCCCGGCCTCGCGGTCGGCGCTGCCGGAATCGAGCCTGGCCACGATCTCGGCCAGCTCCATGCGTCCCTGCCCGAACAGCTCACCGTTGAGATACACGGCGGGCACGCTCAGCACCTCACGCTCTGCCACCTCCGCGGCGAACGCGCCGCCCTCGATCGCGGTGTGCGTGACGGCGGGGTTCAGCGCGCTCATCGTGTTCAGCGCCTGCACCACGTCGGGACAGTTCTGGCAGGTCAGCGAGAAGTACGTCTCGAAGTGCAGCGGCCCGGTGAGGGCCTTCACCGCGTCGAGCAGCTCGGCGTCGTGCCGCGGCGGGTGCCCACCCACGTGCAGCAGAGCCAGCACCAGCGAGGTGAACTCGTGCCCGAGGGGCACGCCCGCGAACCGGACCCCCACGTCCTCACCGGGTTTCGTGATGAGGAACGAGGGACGACGGACGTCCGCGTCCGGTTCCTCCCGCACGGTCACCTTCGCACTCGAGGTGCGGATGTCGTCCAGAAGTTCCCGGGTCTGCTGGGAGGCCCTGCCGTCGTCGAGCGTCGCGACCAGTTCGATCGGGGTGCGCAGGTTTTCGAGGTAGGCGCTCAGCTGGGCCTTGAGGCCGGCCTCCAGCATCAGATCTTGCCCACGAGCTCGAGCGACGGGGTCAGGGTCTGCGCACCCTCTTCCCACTTCGCCGGGCAGACCTCGCCCGGGTGCGCGGTGATGTACTGCGCGGCCTTGACCCGGCGCAGCAGCTCGGAGGCGTTACGGCCGATGCCGCCGTCGTTGACCTCGATGGTGCGGATCTTGCCCTCGGGGTCGATCACGAACGAGCCGCGCAGCGCCTGGCCGTCTTCCTCGATGAGCACCTCGAAGTTGCGCGAGAGCTCCTGGGTCATGTCGGCGAGCAGGGCGTACTGCACCTTGCCGACCGCCTCGGACGTCTCGTGCCAGGCCTTGTGCGCGAAGTGGCTGTCGGTCGACGCGCCGTACACCTCGCAGCCGATGGCCTGGAACTGGTCGTAGATGTCGGCCAGGTCCTCGAGCTCGGTGGGGCAGACGAAGGTGAAGTCACCGGGGTAGAACACGATGACGCTCCACCTGCCGAGCAGGTCCTGGTCGGTGACCTCGATGAACTTGCCCTGCTGGTAGGCGTTGACCTTGAAGGGCTTGACGGTGGAGTTGATGAGAGACACAGCCGGGTTCTCTTTCTCGTGTTCCTGGAGGCCCACCGGTGAGGGTGGGCGCGGGGACGTACCGGCGACGGTGCCAGTGACCGCCGTAGGGAGCCGGACCGGACCGGACGGCGCGCTCTACGGGGAGTGGGGGAGCGGAGCCGGAAAAGAACCGCCGCTGCGCGATTCTCGGCCAGGGGCACCGCAAGGCCCCGAGCATAGCTCCCCGGCTTGTCTTGAACTAGTCAAATCTTGATCTTGTGGGAAGAGTCTCGTCACGCCGGGCGAGGGAGCGCCTACCGTCGACTCATGAACCGCCCTTCGCCCGAACCTGCGGTCCGGCGCCTGACGGTGCCGCCCGTGCCCGCGCCCGAGAGCGCCCCGCTCGACCTGGGCGGCGCGGGCATCGCGGTGACCCGCCGCCACCTCACCCGGTCGGGTGAGCCGTGGATACCGGTCATGGGGGAGTACCACTACAGCCGTGACCGGCCCGGGAACTGGGAACGTGAGCTGCGCAAGATGCGGGCCGGGGGCGTCGGGGTGGTCTCGGCCTACGTGGTGTGGATCCTGCACGAGGAGGTGCGGGGGCGGGTGCGCTGGGACGGGCACCTCGACCTGCGGCGGTTCGTGCGCACCGCCGGGGAGGTGGGGCTGGACGTGGTGGTGCGGATCGGGCCCTGGGTGCACGGCGAGACGCGCAACGGCGGGTTCCCGGACTGGCTCCAGGAACTGCCGGTGCACCACCGCACCGACGATCCCGCCTACCTGGCCCCGGTGCGCGACTGGTACGCGGCGATCGGGGAGCAGCTGGAAGGGCTGTTCCTCTCCGATGAGGGGGGCGGGCCGGTGATCGGCGTGCAGATCGAGAACGAACTGTACGACCAGCCGGGGCATCTGGGCACCCTCCGCACCATGGCGGAGGCGGCGGGCCTGCGGGCGCCCCTGTGGACGGCGACGGGCTGGGGAGGGGCGCGACTGCCCCGCGGCCGGGTGCTGCCGGTGTACGCCGGCTACCCGGACGGCTTCTGGGAGGAGTCGGCCACCGGCTGGCCGGACTTCGGCCCGATGCACTTCTCGTTCAGCACGAGACGCGACGACCTCTCCGTCGGTGCCGATCTGCGGACCGCTCCGGGCGTGGAAGACGTCGTGGAAGATGCTGCGGGGGAGGAGGATCCGTGGCCGTTCGCGACCTGCGAACTGGGCGGCGGGATGCAGGTGGCCTACCATCGCCGTCCTCTGGTGGACCCCGACGACGTGGCGGCCCTGGCGCTGACGAAGATCGGCAGCGGCTCGGCCTGGCAGGGCTACTACCTGTACCACGGTGCCACCCAGGTGCCGGGCGAGCTGGCGGGCACCCAGGAGTCCCAGGCCACCGGCTACCCGAACGACCTGCCGGTGCTCGACTACGACTTCTTCGCCCCGATCGGCGCCGCGGGCGCTCAGCGCCCACACTTCCACCGGCTGCGCCGCCAGCACCTGTTCCTCCAGGCGTTCGGCGCCGAACTGGCCACCGCCCCGGCGGTTCTGCCGGAACCCGACGGGGTGCGCTGGTCGGTGCGCGCGAACGGTTCCCGTGGCTTTCTCTTCGTGAACAACCATCAGCCCGCGGCCGAACCGCTGCCGGCCGTCGACGGCGTCCGCTTCGAGATCGGGCTCGGTGAGCGGAATGTCACGGTTCCGCGCGAGCCGGTGGGGCTGCGACCGGGTGCCTACTTCACCTGGCCGGTACGTCAGGCGGTCGGTGAGATCCCCGCCCTCACCGCCACCGCCCAGCCCGTCACACAACTGCTTTCGGACGACGGAAGCCTCGTCGTCCTCGCCGCCGTTCCCGGGATCCCGGTCGAGCTCCAGATCGAAGGCGTTGCCCCGGATGACATCTCCGGCGCCGACCTGGAGGTCGCCGGTGATCTGGTGATCGCCCGGCCGCTGCGGGATCCGGGCCCGGACTGTGTGGTGCGGGCCGGGCGCACCACACTGGTGTTCCTCGACGAGGCCGCGGCCGACGCGCTCTGGAAGGGGCAGGTCGCCGGCCGCGAGACCCTGCTGATCTGGCCCGGAAGTGCCTGGTTCGACGGTGGTTTCCGGGTGGTGCTGCCTTCGGGAGACCAGGTGGTCCGGGCCTGCCCGCCGCTGGCGTTGCCGCAGGAGCCCGCGCAGGAACCCGCCGGGCCGGTGTTCAGCCGCCACCGGGTGCCGGGTGCTTCGGTCTCGCATCCTCTCCAGGCACCGCGTTTCGGGCAGGTGCTCACGGCCCCGGTGCGCACCGGCGGCAGCGCGGGCCGGCTCTCGGCGCCCACCGACGGCGACTTCGCCGCCCTGGACCCGGTCGCGCTGCCGCTGCCGGGTGAGCCGCTCGACGAGAACCTCGGCCAGGACGGGCAACTCGTGCTGCGCGTGACCTGGACCGGTGACGCGCTGCGCCTCTACGCGGGGCAGCGGATGATCGCCGACCAGTTCTGGTCCGGCCGCGACCTGGAGGTGGACCTGACCGCCCATCGCGACGAGATCCGTTCCGGCGGGCTGTGGATCAGGGCGTTCGCCTGGGCGCCGGGATCGGGGGTGCACGTCGACCCGCGGGTGCGTCCGCACGCCACCGGACCGGTGCTCACGGTGCACGCCGCCCGGCTCGACGTCGTCCGTACGCGTTCGCTCTCCTGATCGGTGCCCCGGCCGGTCAGCGGCCGTCGCTCGACCAGTGGTTGCGGTCGACCGCGACCGGGCTGAAGTGGTTCACGCCGTATCCGGCGCCGACGTCGATCAGCCGGGCGTTGGTGCCGTCGCGGGGGCCGGAGGCGATCGTGACGATGTGGCCGCCGGCGTCCTGGACCCGCAGCCGCTTCGTCGTCCAGGAGATCTTCATGTCGATGGCGTCCCCGGCGTTGTGCCGGCTGCGCAGCGCCGGTGCCGTGCGCAGCGAACGGTCCACGCCCAGCGCGGTGAGCAGGTCGCGGGCCGCGGCCACCGACTCCGCTCCGTCGACGGCGCCGGTGGTGTCGCGGTGCGTCCAGCAGATCTTCGGGCTCTTCTCCCCGGGCAGCGGCGCGTAGGCGGGCACGTCCTGCGGGTCCAGCTGCTGCCGGGCCACCAGGTAGGCGAAGTGCATGAGGTAGGAACGCTGCGGCGAGCGCAGCGTGGACTGCGGGGTCACGGTGGCGCCCGCCGCGTCCAGCGCGGCCACGAACTTCTCCACCCGGGGCCGGAACGTGTCGTTCAGCGCCGCGACGTCCCGGTTGCCACCCGGCCAGCGGCCGTCCCAGTCCGGCCCGCTGAGCTGCCGGTCGGTGCACAGCAGGGTGAAGGTGAGGGCGGCGGACTCGATCGTGCAGCCGCGGGAGCGGGCGTCGCGGGTCACGGTGGCCCGGGCGTCGACCGGGTAGGGGCGGCGCGCGGCCACCCGGCCCGGGTAGGTGTGTGCCACCGGCCAGCTGGTCGCTTTCGTGGTGCCGGTCAGGTCGACGGTCTGGGCGGCGGAGCCGTCACCCCAGTCGATCACCAGGCGGAACCGGCAGCCGGCCGTGCCGGCGGCGCTGGACCAGACCAGGGTGAGGTCGCGGTCGGTGCTCGCGCAGGTGTCGTCGGCGCAGACCTCCGCCGAGGCGGCCGACGGCTCGCCCGGCCCGAAGATCACGGTCGGACGGGAGCCCGCGCCGGTGGCCGCGGTGCCGGTGGCCGCTGTGCCCAGGATCAGGCCGGTGGCGGCCAGCAGGCTGGTCAGCGCGGTACGCACCCTGGAGGTCTTCACGTCGTCCTGTTCCCCGTTCCCCGTGTCCCGTTTCCGGTGTCCACCTCCGGCGGGCTGCCGGAGGCAGGTGCCCTCTCGGCCGGGCGCACGGGGGATTCACGACGTGGCGGTGTTTAGGGCCCGCAGGAGTGACGGAGCAGGAACGACGCGGGCCCGTGCGGTACCCGCCCGGGAGTCCCGGGCGGGCCGCACGGGCCCGGTGGTGCGACGCGTCAGAAGGCGCCGATGTTGCTGGTCGTGCTCGTGTCGCTGGCCTTGCCGAACAGCGAGCTGGTGCTGTTCAGGTGCAGGCTGGTCAGCACCGGCAGGCTGCCGTCGGACTGGCGGGCGGCGTCCCAGCCGGTGGTGGTCAGGCTCTTGAAGTCCGCGGAGGAGATCGTGGAGCTCAGGTTCCAGGAGTTGTTCTTGACCGTGGTGCCGGTCATGTTGCTGGTCAGGGTGCCGGCGTAGGCGATGTTGTCGGTCAGGTTGCCCAGGCCGGTGGCCGCCCCGCTCGAGGTGATGCCGAGCATGTTGTAGTCGGGGTGGTTGTTGTAGCTGGTGTTGTGGATGTAGTCGTTGGCGACCGGGTGGTGGTTGGCGTAGAAGCCGGCCGACCGGTTGTTGAAGGCCACCGAGTACTTCACCGTGTGCTTGACCGCGTTGGCGTCGTACACGCCGCCGTAGCCACCGATCTTGAAGCCGTTACCGTTGCCGATGGCCGTGGTGGTGCCGGGGATGTAGCCGTTGCTCCAGGCCCAGGAGCCCTCGATGGTCACCGACGAGTAGGCGTTGATCAGGTCGAAGCCGTCGTCGGAGTTGTTCCAGGCGCGGTCGCCGCGGAACACGTTGCCCGGGTTGTTCGCCGCGATGTGGGCGCCGAACCCGTCCGCGCTCTCACCGGCGCCGTTCGAGGTGTACAGGTCGTAGTTGTCGTGCGAGTCGCTGTTCAGCACCAGGTTGTTGCCGCCGTTCTTGATGAACAGCCCGGGGCCCATGTGGTCGTGCATGTCGAGCTGCTCGAACGTGTTGTTGCTGCCGGTGATGTACACGCCCCAGTTCTCGTGGTTCACGCTGTTGTTCTGCGGAACCCCCTGGATCTCGAGACCCTTCAGGTGGATGTAGCTGCCGGTGACGTTGAATCCCTTGATCCGGCAGTCGTCCTTCATCGCGGAGAAGTCGAAGACCGGGTTCTCGCCGTCGTAGGCGTAGTAATTGATGGTCTTGCCCGAGCTGCCGCTCTTGCTCAGGGTGATCGCGTCGACCAGGGCGGTCTGGCTGGAGCAGGTCTTGTTCGCCGCGGTGTAGGCGTAGGTGCCGCCGCGGAAGTACACGGTGTCGCCGGCGCTGACCGTGGACTGGGCGTGGGCGATCGTCTTCCACGGGGCGGCCTTGGTGCCGGCGGCGCTGTCGCTGCCGCTGGGTGAGACGTAGTACACCGAGCCGGTGGCCGCGGCGGTGGCGGCGGTCGTGGACGACGTGGCGGCGGCCGTGGTGGTGGAACTGGTGGACGACGTGGTGGTGGTCGCGGTCGACGTCGTCTGGGTGCGGCTGCCGGTGCGGCTCTGGTGCGGGTTCACGGCGTAGGCGCCGGCGGCACCCGCGAGGAGCACGGTGGTGACGGCGATGACCGGGACAGCGCGCAGGGTGCGGCGGCGGGTCTTACCGGTTCCGGGCGAGCGGAACGACTTCATCGGGGGCGGGCCTCTCTGCTGACCAGACGCACTAGTCAGGAAAACCGAAGGTCGGCCCGGTTCACCATTCCGGCGAGGTATTTATGTTCGGAATAACGCAATCTTGACGCCGGGTTCAGGATGGGCTGGAGGATTGCCAGATGATCCATCCGGATTCCGGGTCGCCGCCGACACTAAAGTTGGGCATTGTCGGCGGTCAAACCTCGGCGGTTATGAAAGTGAAATCCCGAGATTAAATGTTTGCACTCGTCGCAGAATGAAGTCGTTCGCACACGGCACAGTGAAGGGCGGGCCGCCGAAACGGCCCGCCCTCACAGTGGATCTACAGCTTGGTGAGCTTCAGATGGGACACGATCCGGGTGGTGCCGTCCGGATCGTGCTTGAAATCGACGACCACCTCGTGATCGTCGATGATGCGCACCACCTTGCCGAGACCGTGACGGTCATGGGTGATGCGATCGCCGTCCTCCAGGTGTTCGGAGGCGGTCGGCACCCGCGCGGGCGGGGCAAAAGGACTACCGGCCAGGACGCGGCGTGCTGGCGGAGGGCGAAGGTTCACAATTCAGTATGCGCCTTCTGAAGCCCGCGCCAAGGGGGTTGCCCGATTTGTGACATGGCAACTCCCACTTCTGCCGGTATGGCTGAGCCCCCGGGGGACAGACGGGTGGTCCGGGAGCACGGTGACGATCCCGAAACCACCTTTTTCGGCATTTCCTGACCGGATTCGGTCAGGTGCGCAGATCAGGTCACGGTGCCCAGCTGCCACGGAACGAATTCCTCCTGGCCGATCTCGAGGCCCTCGCTCACCGTCGGCTCGCCGGAGGCGACGGCCAGTATCCGCTCGAAGATCTCCGCGCCCACCTCCTCCAGGCCGGCGGTGCCGTCGACCACGCGACCGCAGTTGATGTCCATGTCGTCGGTCATCCGCCGGTACATCTCGGTGTTCGTCGCCAGCTTGAGCGACGGCGTGGGCCGGCAGCCGAACACCGACCCGCGACCGGTGGTGAAGCAGACCACGGTGGCGCCGCCGGCCACGATCCCGGTCACCGACACCGGGTCGTAGCCGGGGGTGTCCATGAAGGCCAGGCCCGGCCCGGAGACCGGCTCGGCGTACTCGTACACCGCGCTCAGGTCGGCCCGCCCGGCCTTGGCCACGGCGCCCAGCGACTTCTCCAGGATGGTGGTCAGGCCGCCGGCCTTGTTGCCCGGCGAGGGGTTGTTGTCCAGGCTGCCCCCACCGGCCGCGGCGTACTCCTTCCACCACTCGATGCGCTCCAGCAGCCGGCGGCCCACCTCCGGGCTCGTGGCCCGGCGGGTGAGCAGGTGCTCGGCCCCGAACACCTCGGGCGTCTCGGCCAGCACCGAGGTGCCGCCCGCGGCCACCAGCAGGTCGGAGGCGATGCCCAGCGCCGGGTTGGCGGTGATGCCCGAATAACCGTCCGAGCCGCCGCAGTTCAGGCCCAGCACCAGCTCGCTGACCGGGGCCGGCTCACGGCGGCGCCGGTCCAGCTCGGGCAGCATCCGGCGGATCCGCTCCGCGCCGGCCGCCACGGTGGCCCGCACCCCGCCGCTGTCCTGGATGGTGAGCAGCTCGACCAGGGTGTCGGAGGGCAGGTCCAGGTCGTCGACCAGCGACTGGATCGGCACCATCTCGCAGCCCAGGCCGAGCACCAGCAGACCGCCGACGTTGGCGTGCCGGGCGTACCCGCGCAGGGTGCGCACCAGCGTCTGGGCGCCGACGCTGCCGGTGACCAGGCCGCAGCCGCTCTGGTGGGTCAGGGCGATCACCCCGTCGACGCCCGGGAAGGCGTCCAGGGCGGGCCCGCGGAACTGGTCGGCGATCATCCGGGCGGCCGAGGCCGAGCAGTTCACCGAGGTCAGGACGGCCACGTAGTTGCGGGTGCCGACCCGGCCGTCGGCCCGGTGGTAGCCCTGAAAAGTGCGTTCCCGCGCGGTGTCCGGCAGCTCGGTGTGCACGGTGCCGAACTCGTAGGCCTGCCCGTCGGCGCCCACCGACGGGTCCATGCCCAGGTTGTGGGAGTGCACGTGGTCGCCGGCGGTGATGCCGGTGGTGGCCACGCCGATCGACTGGCCGTACTTGTGCACCTGGCTGCCCGGGGCCAGGTCGCGCAGGGCCAGCTTGTGCCCGCGCGGCACGTCGGTGGTCACGGTGACCTCACCGCCCGTGGTGCGCACGCGGGTGCCGGCGGTCAGTTCCCGGGTGAGCACGGCGACGTCGTCGTCCGGCCGCAGCAGCAGCGCGCACTCGGTGAGGGGCAGGGTGGTGATCGTCATGATGTCGTCCCGGCTCCGTCTTCTCGCTGATGGTCTTCTCGCTGGTGGATTTCGGTGACCATGCTGGTGACCCGTTCGTCGGTGAGGGGGTACAGGAAGAACAACACCGCCGCGGCCACCATGAAGGCCACACAGGGGAACAGCATCTGGAGCTCCTTCATGCCGGTCTGGGTCGCCGCGGTCTGGGTCTCGTTGGCGACGTAGCCGACGTAGCCGAGACCGAAACCGGCCAGGCCACCGGCGATGGACTGGGCGAGCTTGCGGGAGAAGTTGAACATCGAGTACACGATGCCCTCGCGCCGCACCCCGGTGCGCCAGTGCCCGAAGTCGATGGCGTCCGACACCAGGGCCCAGACCACGCCGTTGGGCAGGGCCACCCCGATGAACGAGACGCTCAGCAGCAGGGTGAACGTGACCAGGTTGGTGTGGGTGAGGAAGTTCAGGCCGTCGGCGACCGCCGCGATCGCGAAACCGATGAGCGCGGTGTTCTTCTTGCCGAAGCGCCGGCACAGGTACGGGATCGACAGGATGCCGATGACCGAGCAGCCGATGCTGATGAAGTTGATGTAGGGCAGCAGCGAGATGTCGCCCAGCACGTACTCCGTGTAGTAGGCGATCATCATCGTCTTGATGTTGTAGGCCGAGATCGAGAACAGCGTCATCAGCACCAGCACCTGGAGCGGCCGGTTGGTGCGCACCGTGGTGGCGAACCCGCGCAGGGTCAGCTTCTCGGTGCGCGCCACCCGCACGGTCTCCTGGGTGCCGCGGAAGGTGCCGAAGAACGCCAGCACACCGATCAGCGCCATGATCGCGGCCGCCACCGGGAAACCGATCCGCTGGGTGCCGAAGGCCAGCACGATCGGCATGAACGCCACCCCGGTCACCAGCAGCGCGGTGACCGACCCGGCCTGCCGGAACGACGCCAGTTGCGAGCGCTGCCCGGCGTTCTGGGTCATCACCGAGCTCAGCGACCCGTAGGGCACGTTGGTGAACGAGTAGAGCACGCCCCAGGCCATGTAGGTGATGTAGGCGTAGGCCAGGTTGACGTTCTGCGAGGCGCCCGGGGTGGTGAAGATGAACACCGTGAGCACGGCCAGCGCGATGCTGGAGTAGAACATCACCGGCTTGAATCGGCCGTGCCGGCCGATCCGGCTGCGCCCGTCGACGAACGACCCGGCCACCGGGTCCATGAAGGCGTCGAAGATCTTGGTGATGATGAAGATCTCGCCGGCCACGGTGGCCGGCAGCCCGGCCACGTCGGTGTAGAACTTGAGCAGGTAGGCCTGCCCGAGATCGAACATGAAGCCGTTGCCCAGATCGCCCAGCCCGTAGGAGATCTTCTCCTTCAGGCTGAGTCTGGCGGTGATCTCCGGCACGGCGCCGGAGTTGAGGGCGGGTTCGACACTGTTGACCATGACGTGCTCCCTTGCACGGGTGGGGCCGGGCGCCCCCGGCCGGGGGCGCCCGACGGTCAGATACGGCGTTGGTAGGCGATTTTCGGCAGGTTGTAGGCCAGGTCGACGGCGGTCTCGGTGGCCTCGTCCAGGTTCAGCCGGTGCTCCAGCACGAGCCGGGCCAGGAATCCGGCGTCGACGCGGCGGGACAGGTCGTGCCGGGCCGGGATCGAGGCGAAGGCCCGGGTGTCGTCGACGAATCCGGAGGTGTTGTAGAAACCGGCCGTGTCGACGGCGGTCTCCCGGAAACGCTGCATGCCGCCGGGGGTGTCGAGGAACCACCACGGGGCGCCCAGCCGCAGCGACGGGTAGGCGCCGGCCAGCGGGGCCAGCTCCCGGCTGTAGACGGTCTCGTCCAGCGTGAACAGGATGGCCCGGAAACGCGGGTCGTGACCGTAGGTCTGGAGCATCGGCCGCAGCGCGGTGGTGAACTCGGCGGCGAACGGGATGTCGAAACCGACGTCCGGGCCGTGTTTCGCGGCGATCCCGGCGTGGTGATCGCGCAGCACGCCCGGGTGGATCTGCATCACCAGGCCGTCGTCGCACGACATGCCGGCGAACACGTACAGCATGTGGGCGGCGAAACGGGCCGCCTGGTCCGCGGTCACGGTGCCGGCCAGGGCCTGGTCGTAGATCGCGGCGGCCTCGGCGGGCTCCAGCGGGGTGGTGTCGGCCAGCAGGTGCCCGTGGTCGGTGGCCAGGCCCCCGGCGGCGGCGAACGCGGCCCGGCGCTCGCGCAGGGCGTCGAGGAACCCGGCGTAGTCACCGGTGCCGGTGCCGGACACCTTGGCCAGCGCTGCCACGTCGTCCCGCCAGGAGGGCCGGTCGAGGTGGACCACGGCGTCGGGGCGGAAGGTCGGGACGACCCGCTCGCCCAGGCCCTGCCGGGCCAGGCCGGCGTGGTGGGCCAGGTCGCTGCCGGCCGGGTCGGTGGTGGAGATCAGCTCGATGTTGAACGTGTCCAGCAGCTGCTGCGGGCGGAAGCCGGGCTCGGCGATGCGCTCGCTGATCCGGTCGTAGAGGGCGTCGGCGGACTCGGCGGAGGGCACCTGGTCGACGCCGAACACCTCGACCAGCTCGTGCTCCAGCCAGTACCGCGAGGGGGTGCCCCGGTAGAGTTTCCAGTTGGCGCAGAACGTCTTCCAGATGGCGCGCGAGTCGGTCTCGGTGGGCCCGCCGTCGACGCGCCGCACCCCGAGCGTCTCGGGGGCGATGCCCTGGGAGACCAGCATCCGGGTGACGTAGTGGTCGGGGGTGACCAGCAGCCGGGCCGGGTCGGCGAACGCGGTGTTCGAGGCCAGGACCTCGGCCTCCACGTGCCCGTGCATGCAGATGAGCGGGAGGTGCGCGGTCTGCCCGTAGATCTCGCGGGCGACGGCGCGCTGTTCGCGGTCCAGGGGCAGAGCGCGGTCCGGGTGCAGCGTCAGTGATGCGGCCATGGGGTCCTTACCTCTCGGGCTGTCGAACGGAAGGTCCGGTGCGAGCAAACGGTTGCATGCTCGCCGCGTCGTGGCTAGGCCACTGAAGGTCCTGATTTCGGGCGGAACTTGGACCTCTCCCTGCGGGATCGGGAAGCATGTCACCTGAGCAGGACGAACGGCCTTGACCCGGGCGTGCAACCGGTTGCATGCTGAATCGGTCAGCAGCGCGCCGTCATCACGATCCGGAGGACGTCATCACCGCCACCATCCGGGACGTGGCCGCGGCCGCGGGGGTCTCCCCGGCCACCGTGTCGCGGGCGTTCGGGCGGCCGGAGAAGGTCGACGAGAGCACCCGCCGCCGCATCGTCGAGGCCGCCGAACGGCTCGGCTACCAGCCCAACCGGGCCGCGCAGTCACTCACCACCGGGCGCACCGGCAACATCGGGATCATGGTGCCCGACCTGGCCAACCCGTTCTTCACCAGCGTGCTGAAAGGCGCGCAGCACCAGGCCAACCGGCTCGGTCACCCGGTGCTGCTGGCCGACACCGAGGAAGACCCCTCGGCCGAGCTGCGCTTCTCCCGGGCCCTGGCCCAGCAGGTCGACGGCCTGGTGCTGTGCGGCTCACTGATGAGTGACGACGAGGTGCTCCAGATCTCGCGCCTGCGCCCCCTGGTGCTGGTCAACCGGCAGGTGCCGAAGCTGCCCGCGATCACCGTCGACAACGCCGGCGGCGCCCGGCAGGCCGTCACCCACCTGCGCGCGCTCGGGCACCGGCGCATCGGCTACGTGGCCGGGCCACCGGGTAGCTACTCCAACGCCGAGCGGTACCAGGCGGTCTCGGAGCACGCCGAGGGCGCGGGCCTGGAGTGCGTTCCGGTCGGCCACTTCGAGCCGTCGTTCGAGGGCGGGCGCGGCGCGGCCGACCAGGTGCTCCTGGCCGGCGTCAGCGCGGTGGTCGTCTACAACGACGTGATGGCCCTCGGGCTGGTCAACCAGCTGGTCGCCTACGGCGTCGCGGTCCCGGCCGAGATCAGCGTGGTCGGGTTCGACGACATCCCGATCGCCGCCATGTTCACCCCGGCCCTGACCACCGTCCGCATCCCCCGCGAGCAGGCCGGCGGCGCGGCCGTCGCACACCTGCACGCCCTGCTCACCGGCGGGCGGCCGGTGCCGCCCCCCGACCTGACCACCGAGCTGGTGGTGCGCGGCACCACGGCCCGGTCCCGCTGAAACACCCGCTGAATCTGCCGTAACCGGCTGAAACGGAGTCGACGATGAGCCGTCTGTCCCTGGCCACCCTGGACCTGGCCCGCTCCCGCCCGAACGTCACGATGCCACCCGTCGACCCGGCCGGGCAGCAGGTCGGCATCCTGCACCTGGGCATCGGTGCCTTCCACCGCGCCCACCAGGCGGTGATCACCCAGGAGGCCGCCGCGGCCACCGGCGACACCCGGTGGGGCATCTGCGGCGTCACCCAGCGCTCCGACACCGTGGCCCGGCAGCTGCGCCCGCAGGACGGTCTGTACGGCGTGCTGGAGCGCTCGCCCGAGGGCACCCGGCTCCAGCTGACCGGCTCGGTGCGCGACGTGCTCTACCCCGAGGCGCAGCAGGACGAGCTGGACGCGCGCTTCGACGACCCGGCGGTCACCGTGATCACCCTGACCGTCACCGAGAAGGGGTACCGCCGGGCCGGGAACGGCCGGCTCGACCTGACCGACCCGCTGGTCGCCGCCGATTTGGCGTCGAATCCGGCTGCCGGGCGGCCGGTCTCGGCCGTCGGCCGGCTGGTGCGCGGGCTGCTGCTGCGCTCGCGCGGCTGCGGCGCCCCGGTCACCGTGCTGTGCTGCGACAACCTCAACGACAACGGCACGGTGGTGGCGGGGCTGGTCGCCGACTTCTGCGCGGCCCTGCCCGGTGCGGTGGGGGAGCCGCTGGCGGCCTGGATCGAGGGCAACGTCTCGTTCCCGTGCAGCATGGTCGACCGCATCGTGCCGGCCACCACCGCGGCCGACCGCGCCGACGGGCAGGCCCTGCTCGGCCTGGCCGACGAGGGTCTGGTGGTGGCGGAACCGTTCCGGCAGTGGGTGATCGAGGACTCGTTCGTGGCCGCCCGCCCGGCCTGGGAACGGGCGGGTGCCCAGCTGACCAAGGACGTGGCGCCCTACGAGCTGATGAAACTGCGCATCCTCAACGGTTCCCACTCCACCCTGGCCTACCTCGGCGCCCTGGCCGGGTACGCCACGATCGCCGAGACCGTTGGCGACGAAAGGCTTCTCGCGGTGGCCCGGGGACTGATCACCGAGGACGTGATCCCGGTGCTCCAGGCCCCCGACGGCACGGACCTGGCGGCCTACGGCGAGCAGGTGCTGCACCGCTACACCAATCCGGCCCTGGCCCACCGCACGGTCCAGATCGCCATGGACGGCTCGCAGAAGCTGCCGCTGCGGCTGCTGGCCACGGTGCGCGACAACGAGCGCGCCGGGCGTCAGGCGCGCTGGGCGGCGCGGGGCGTGGCGGCCTGGATGACCTACCTGGCCTCGCCCACCGCCCGCACGGGCATGCCGCTGCCCGTCGACGACCCGCTGGCCGCCCGGCTCACCGCGAGTGTGCGGGGCCGCACCGACGCGGGCGGGATCGTGGACGCCCTGCTGGCCTACCCGGAGATCTTCGGCGCGGACCTGCCCGACAGTGCCTGGTTCCGGGCTCAGCTGACCGAGGACGTGGCCGAGCTGCTCTGACGGCCACGCACGGACGCTCCCGCCCCGGAAACCGGTGCGGGAGCGTCGAACCCGTTGCGCCTCGGCGGATCAGTGGATCAGTGGATGGTCACCCCGGTGACCGAGACCGCGCCGGCCGCGAGCTGAGTGTCCACGCCCTGCGGCAGGTCGGTGCTGTGGGTGCCCGCGCCGTCCACGTAGGTGATGGTGACGGCGTTGTTGCCGGTGGTCACCCCGATGATGTCGCCGATGTCACCGGTCCAGGTGCCGTCGTTGGCGAAACAGGCCACGGCCGGGTAGTTTCCGCTGGTGTCGTTGCCGAGCAGGCGCACGTACTCCGAGGCCTGCGGATCGTCGCACGAGGGCGTCGTGATCGCGGCGGCGGGCAGCGCGGTGCCGACCCCCACGGCGGTGACGGCGACGGCGGTGGCGGCGAGGCGGGTACGCGTCTTCATCGTCGATCAATCCTTCCGCTGTGTTCTACCGGACGTGAGGGTAGATGCGGCCCGGACGGCGGAAAGTTCGGAAGTTCTGGCAAAAGCTCCTGGCCTGCGGGTTCTCACCGGCCCGCGAGGGCCGGGACGGAGGCCAGGAAGCGGGTGACGACCGCGCCGACCAGCTCGGGGCACTCGCGCACCAGCAGGTGCCCGGCACCGGGCACCACGCAGAGCTGGGCGCCGGGAACGGCCGCCGCGATCGAGGCGGTGTGCTCCAGCGTGACCATGTCGCGGTCGCCGGCCATCACCAGGGTGGGCGCCGTGACGGAGGCCAGCGAGTCCGGCGTGATCTGCGGCTCGCGCTTCCACAGGTCGAGGAGCTTGCCCACCACCGTGTCGGCGTGACCGGCGCCGTCGGGGGACAGGCGGCCGTACTCCTCGCCCAGCTGCTCGTGCTGCCGCGCGCTCACCGACAGCGCCGCCTGCTCGTCGGGCACGAAACCGGACGGGTCGAGATTGGCGCTGATCGCCACCAGTGACGCCACCCGCCGTGGGTGGTCGCGGGCCAGCAGCAGGCCGGTGATCGCCCCGTCGCTGAAACCCACCACGTGGGCCCGGGGAACGCCGATCGCGTCGAGGTAGGCCAGCGTGTGGTCGACCATCGCGGCGTACGCGTACGGCTGCGGCTGATCGGGTGTGCGCCCGTGGCCCGGACGTTCCGGGCCGTGCACCCGGTAGCGCGCGGACAGCAGGCGGTTCAGGTCGCCCGTCGCCTCCAGCGAGCAGAAACCACCGTGCAGCAACAGAAGTGGTTCACCCGCACCGGTGATCTCGTGGTAGGTGCGGCTGCCGGGGAGCTCGACGTAGGGCATGGCGCCACTGTAGTACCCGAAAATGGTGGACGACGAAGAGTCCGAAAAGCCTTTCGCCGTCCACCATTTTGCTCTGCGTCACGACCCCGCGGACAGCACCCGGCCGGCCTCGCGGGCGGCGCCCCGGTTGAGCACACCGGCCCGTGAGCCCGCCAGCTTGGCGCGGATGTGCTCGTCCACCGTGACGTCGGAGTACAGGGCCGGGTGCGCGTCGTCCACGAAGGCGGGCAGCGGCCCGACCACGGCCCCGGCGTCGCCGTCGAAGAAGTAGGCGGCCGAGCGCCTGCGGCGGATCGTGCCGTCGACGATCGGCGGCTTGACCCGGTGCAGGGTGGACAGCCACTGCTCGTTGGTGAGCCGCGTGGTCAGGTCGCCGAGGTTGATCAGCAGGGCGCCGTCGGCCGGGGAGACGTCGTGCCACTGCCCGCCGTGCAGCACCTGGAGCCCTTTGACCTGGTCGGCCCAGAGCACGGTGACGATGCCGTAGTCGGTGTGCTCGCCCATGCCGATCAGGTCGTCGTCGACCTGCACCCGCAGGCCGCCGGGCAGCGCGTAGTTGTTCATGCGCAGCACCTCGATCGGGTGCCCGGCCAGCTCGTCGAAGAAGCCGGTGGGCAGGCCGAGGGCGTCTTCGAAGACGCGGGTCATGGTGCGGGCCACCCGGCCGGCCTCGGCCCGCCAGGCGTTCACCCGCTCGCGGAAACCGGGGACGTCGGGCCAGGTGTTCTCGGCGTAGTGGGTGGCGATCAGGTCGGTGCCGGGGTGGTCGGAGCAGCTCGACCCGACGTTGTAGGCCTCGAAGAAGTCTTTCATCCGGGTCTCGGACTGCACCCCCGCGCTCAGCGCCAGGCTCTCCGACCTCGGCGGGGTGTAGCCGCGGTTCTCGGCGGGCGGCCGCACCCAGCGTCTCTTGGTCTCCAGGGGCAGGCCGAACAGGTCGTCCAGGGCGCCGGCCAGGCCCCGGGCCGTGGCCGGGTCGACGCCGTGGCCCAGGATCTGGATGAAACCGACCTCGCGGCAGGCAATGTCGGTCTGCCGGGCGACGGCGGCCCGCTGCTGCGGCGTGCCGCCGGTGACGTAGGGGCCGATGTCGACGGACGGGACCTGGAACGGGCTCACGACTTCTCCTCCGGGCGGTGGGACGGGCAGCACGATAGTCGGCGGGTGTTGCCCCGAGGTTTCCTGATCCGGTTGTGATGAATGGGTCGCGGGAACGGCTGCGACACTGGTGTGGCCAGGCTGGTGAGCCGCCGGAAACGTTTGCCCGGGGCGGGTATCTGGGGTAAATTTCAGCGGGTTCTCGCCGGTCGCTGGCCGTCAACTCGGGGGGGTTGATGTTTTCACGCAGAGCTGATTTGCGGTGCAGCCACACGGAATTCGCTTGATCTGGCCGAAACTCCTGTGGACAGCGGAGTTTGGTGAACGGTGAACGGGGAGAATACTTCATGAAAGACCTCAGGCTGCGCCGGATTCTGCATCCCGGAACTGGCCGTACCGTCATCTGCCCGATGGACCACGGCGTGGCCCTCGGGCCGATCGCCGGGCTCACCGACCTGGAGGCCGCGGTCGCGCTCATCCGCGACCACGTCGACGCCGTGGTGGTGCACAAGGGACAGGTCGCGGCCATCGCCCGGCAGCTGGCGTCCAGCCCGGGCATCGCCGTCATCGTGCACCTGAACGCCTCGGTCGAGGGCAGCCCCAGTCATCCCGGCAAGGTGCTGGTCGCCAGCGTCGAGGAGGCGCTCAGCCTGGGGGCCGACGCGGTGTCGGTGCAGCTGAACCTCGGCTGCCCCGGTGACGACGAGATGCTGCGCAGTGTGGGGCAGGTCGTGCGCGAGTCGCAGCTGCTCGGCGTGCCGGTGCTCACCATGACCTACCCGCAGGGGCCCGGGCTGCGCGCCGACTCGGTCGCCGACGTGGCGCACGTGGCACGGGTGGCGGCCGAGCTCGGGTCCGACCTGATCAAGGTGTCGGTGCCGCCGGAAGAAGACGCCGTGGCCCGCATCGTCGCCGGGGTCGGGGTGCCGGTGGTGGTGTCCGGCGGGCCGCGCCGGCCCGACCCGGCCCCGGTGCTCCGCTCGGTACAGTCGGCCGTGGCGGCGGGTGCCCGGGGAATTGCCCTGGGGCGCAACGTGTTCCAGCATCCTGATCCGGGGTGGATGGCGGCCCGGCTGCGCGCCGTGGTGCACGACCTGCCGGGGGCCCGGGCAGACGCCGTGCTGGACGTCGGCGCGCACCGGGTGCTGGCGCACCCCTGACGCGTCCCTGCGACGTGTCCTCCTGACGTGTCCTCCTGACGTGTCCCTGTGCGCCATCCCGTGACGCGTGCCTGTGACGCCCTCCCGTGACGCGTGCCTGTGACGCCATCCCCTGACGTGTCCCTTGAAGCACCCCTGATGCGCCCCGAGAGGACGAACCGAGATGACGATCAGCGAGACAGCCATCAGCGAGACGACCGTCGGCGAGCCGGTGCACCGGGCCGAACGGGCCGCCGGGCGCGGCGGGCAGGAGGCGTGGCTGTGGGTCGACGAGCGCACCGGCACCGCCGCCCTCGACCGGGCGGCGCAGACCGGATACGTCACGTTCCTCAGCACCCTGGCCGGGCTCGACGTGCTGGGCGGCTACCAGCTGCCGCAGCGGGCGTCGGTCGCCGTGGTGATCGACTCGGCCGGGCAGCTGCCCGCCGTGCTGGAGCACCCGGCCACCCGCGACCGGCTGGCCTACGTGGTGGCCGCGAACATCGACGCGCTGCCCGGTGACGCCTACGACGGTGCGGTCGGCCTGCTGGAGCGGGTCGACGACCACGACACGCTGATGCGCGTGGTCGATCGCCTGGGCACGGTCGACCTGGTGGCCATCAGCTTCCGCGACCCCACCAACATCCCGCTGGAACTGGTGCTGGCCGAGGCACAGAGCTCACGCACCCGGGTGGCCAAGATCGTCGACAGCACCGACGACGGCGTGGTCAGCCTGATGACGATGGAGGCGGGCGCCGACGTCGTGGTGCTGCGTGGCGGCGACGTCGCCGACATCACCACGCTGGCCGGCACGGTCGCCGACGCCGCCGTGCAGAGCATCGACCTGCGCCCGGCCACCGTGACGGCGGTGACGCACTGCCCGATGGGAACCCGGGTGTGCGTCGACACCACCTCGGCGCTCGGGCGCGACGAGGGCATGATCCTCGGCTCCACCTCGTCCGGCGGCCTGGTCACCTGTAGCGAGACCCACCACCTGCCCTACATGAACCTGCGGCCGTTCCGGGTGAACGCCGGGGCGCTGCACCTGTACGTGTGGGGGCCCGACGACCGGGCCGTCTACCTGAGCGACCTGCGCGCCGGCTCGCAGGTGCTGGCGGTCGACACGGCCGGGCGCACCCGCACGGTCACGGTGGGGCGGATCAAGATCGAGCGCCGGCCGCTGCTGCTGATCGAGGCCGAGATCGACGGGCGGCCGGTCAACACGTTCATCCAGGACGACTGGCACGTGCGGATGATGGGCTCCCAGGGCGAGATCCGGCCGTCCAGCGAGATCGCCGTCGGCGACCAGCTGCTCGGCCACCTCGACACCCCGGGCCGGCACGTCGGCATCCGGATCGAGGAGACCATCGAGGAGCGCTGAGCCGATCCTGCCCCCAGGACGGGTGGCTCAAGTGCCGCACCCGCCCTGCCGATCACTTCCGACCATGAGCGACGAGTCCCACGGAGGGGACCACGACGGGGACGGCGGCGGGAACGCCGGCAGCTCCCGGGCACGCGGTCGGCTGATTGCCCAGCTGGCCGTGTTCGGGGCGATGGTGGCCGCCGTGGTGGTGCTGCAACAACGCCTTTCGGGCTACCCGTGGCACCGGCTGCACGACGATCTGGCCGCCCTCGGCGCCCGGCCGCTGGTGCTCGCCCTGCTGGCCACGGCGCTGTCGTACTCGATCATGATCTGCTACGACGCCCTCGCCCTGGACTACGTCGAGCACGCCATGCCGATCCGCCGCTACGCCGCGGCCTCGTTCGTGGCCACCGCGTTCGGCAACACCCTCGGCGCCTCGGCCGTGGTCGGCGCCGCCCTGCGGGCCCGGGTGTACTCCGCCTGGGGGCTGCCCGCCTTCGCGATCACCCGGGTCACCGGGTTCAACCTGGTCACGCTCAGCCTGGGCAGCTCGGTGCTGATCGCCGTCGGCCTGGCCTGGGGGCCGTCCGCGGTGCTGTCCTGGCTGCCGTTCGGCCGCGTGGTGTCCATGCTGCTCGCGGCCCTGCTGCTGGGCGGCGTCGCTGGATACGTGCTCTGGTGCGGCGCGCACAAGAACCCGGTGACGGTGCGGGACTGGCGGATCGACCGCCCCACCCGCTGGATGGCCGCCACCCAGCTCGTCGTGTCGGTGATCGAGTGGCTGACCATGGCCGCCGTGCTCTACGCGCTGCTGCCCGCCGGGCACGGCCTGGCCTTCGCCCCGTTCGCCGTGCTGTTCGTGCTGGCCACCACCCTCGGCCTGCTCAGCAACGTGCCCGGCGGCCTGGGCGTGGTGGAGGCCGTGCTGGTGCTGGCCCTGTCCTCCGACGAGCCCTCCACCGGCCTGGTCACCGCGCTGGTCGCCTACCGCCTCGTCTACTACCTGATCCCGCTCGCCCTGGCCGCCGTGGTGCTGGCCGGGCTGGAGGCCCGCCGCCACCCCGACCGCACGAGCAACCTGGTGCGGGCGGCCGGCGTGCTCACCCCGTCCCTGCTGGCCGTCCTGCTCGTGGTGCACGGCGGCATCATGATCGTCACCGGTGAGCTGCTGCTGGGCGGCCCGCCGTCGTCGCTCAGCGCCTTCACCGCCAGCCTGGTCGGCGTCGGCATCCTGCTGCTGGCCCGCGGCCTGCACCGCCGCCTGCGCGGCGCCTGGGCCCTGACCCTGCTCGTGCTCACCGTTTTCGCCGCCACCCACCGCAGCTTCCTGGCCGTGGCCGCGGTGGCGCTCGCGGTGCTCCTGCTGCTGGCCCGGCGGGCCTTCAACCGGAGCACCGCGGTGCTGACCGGCCCGCGCAACTGGATCTGGCCGGCCGTGCTGGCCGGGGTCGCCGCCCTGCTGTGGTGGCGCGCCGCCTGGCTCGACCCGGGCCCGGGCGAGCAGCCCTGGCCCTCCGCCATGACCGGCGACGGGCCGGCCCTGTCCCGGCTGGCCCTGGCCGCCGCCGTGCTGGCCCTGATCGTCGCCGGCACCCGCCTCCAGGTGCCCGACGCCGGGGCGTCCATCGCCTCGGTCCCCGACCTGGAACGCGCCGTGCCGGTGCTGGCCCGCGCCAGCCACGGCAACGCCTCGCTGCTGTGGACCGGCGACAAGCAGCTGCTGTTCTCGTCCGGGGGTGACGCCCTGCTGATGTACCGGGTGCAGGGCCGCAGCTGGGTGGTGATGGGCGACCCGGTGGGCGACCCGGGCCAGTTCGGCGAGCTGGTGCGCAGGTTCCTCGACCTGTGCGACAGCCGCTGCGGGCGGCCGGTGTTCTACTGCGTGCGCGACGACCTGGCCGGCCTCTACCGCGAACACGGCCTGGCCCTGGTCAAACTCGGCGAGGAGGCGATGATCCCGCTGGCCGGTTTCGCGATGACCGGCTCGCGCCGGGCCAAGCTGCGCAGCGAGTGCCGGGCCAGTGCCCGGGCCGGGGTGGTGGTCGAGATCGTCGAGGGCGAGCGGCTGGCCGCGGTGCTGCCCCAGCTGCGCGAGGTGTCGGACCGGTGGCTCGACGACCGTCGCACCCAGGAGAAGTCGTTCTCGCTGGGCGCCTTCGACGAGGACTACGTGGCACGGTTCCCGGTGGCGGTGGCCAGCATCGACGACCGGGTGGTGGCCTTCGCGTCGCTGTGGACCAGCGGTGCCCGGCACGAGGTGAAGGTGGACCTGATGCGCCGCTGCCCCGAGGCACCGCGCACGGTGATGACCCACATGTTCGTCGAGTCGATGACCTGGGCCCGGGAGAACGGCTACGACACCTTCAACATCGGCATGGCACCGCTGTCCGGGTTGCGCACCGACGGCACCGGCTCGTTCTGGGAACGGGTGGGCCACGTGCTGTGGACCCACGGCGAGCACTTCTACAACTTCCAGGGCCTGCGCCAGTTCAAGGAACGCTTCGACCCGTCCTGGGAGACCCGCTACGTCGCCTCGCTGGGCGGCCCGGCGCTGCCGGTGATGATGCTCGACGTGGCGGTACTGGTGGCCGGTGGCGTGCGCGGCATGGTGCCGCACCTGCACAAACTGCCGGTGCCCCGGGAGAAACCGGCCGCCGTGCCGCACCCACGCGACCCGCGCGACCCGCACGGCCCGCACAACAGGGACACCCAGGACGACCGGCTGCCCGCCGCCCCGGGGAGCGCCGGGAGGCTGTGAGCCGATGATCCGCGCGCTCCAGGAGACGGCCGTCGGCGCGCTCGCGCACGCCCTGGCCCGACGGCAGGGGTTCGTGGTGCGGCGCCCGGTCGTGCCGGACCGCTCCGGCACCTTCCCGCTCTCGGCCGTGCGCACCGGGCCGCCGGGACGGCTGCCGGTGCTGATCGTTCCCGGTGGTCCCGGGCTCGGGTCGGTGGTGCCCTACGCGAACCTGCGCTCGACCGCCACCCGGCTGGGCCTGCACGTGATCATGGCCGAGCACCGCGGTGTGGGCCTGTCCCGCGGCGACGGCCGGGGCGGCGACCTGCCGGTGGAGGCGGTCACCGTGCAGGCCGCCGCCGACGACCTGGCGGCGGTGCTGGACCGGGCCGGGCAGAGCCGTGCCGTGGTCTACGGCAACTCGTACGGCAGCTATCTGGCGCAGGTGTTCGCGGCGCGGCACCCCGACCGGGTGGCGGCGATGGTGCTGGACTCGCCGCTGCTGTCGGTGGAGGACGATCTCGCGGTCACCCGGAGCTACCGGCGTCGGCTGCTGTGGGACGGCGAGGACCCGGCCCTCGCGGCGGTGGCCGCGGCGGTGCGCGGGCTGGCCGCCACCGGGGTGCCGATGGCCGAGCTCAGCCAGGTGGTGCAGGTGATGTTCGAGTTCGCCGGGCCGCGGGCGCTGCTGCGGTTGCTGCTGGCCCGGCGCCGGGGCCGCGCGGGGGCGCTGTGGCGGCAGATCGGCCGGCTGGGGGAGGGAGACCTCCAGGGCCGGGGCGTGCCGTACGTGATGGAACCCGACCTGGTGGCCGGGATCGCGCACGGCGAGCTGAGATTCGGCATCGGACCGGACGGCGGGCCGCTCGACCCGCAGCTGCCGTTCGCCGAGGCGGCCGTGCGCCGCCCCTACTGCGGCGAGCCCTTCGACCTGCCCGCCCACCTGCCCGGTCTGCGGCGTCCCCTGGTGGTGATCTCCGGCGACCGCGACCTGCGCACGCCGCGGCCGGTGGCCGAGCGGCTGGTGCGCCTGGCGCCCGACGCGGTGCTGGTGCCGCTGCACGGCACGGGCCACAGTGCCCTCGACGCGCACCAGCTCGCCGCCCTGCACGTGGCCCGCGCGGTGGTGGCCGGCAACGCGCGGCGTCTGCCCGCCCAGGCCGGCCGGCTGTCGGCGCTGCCCCGCCGGGGCCCGTCGCACCGTCTCGGGCAGGTGCTGCGCGCGGTGGTCTGAGCGGCGCGGGCGCACCGGGAGGAGCCGGTTCCTGAGTGTGCTCCCGGCAATTCATGGCTCCCACGGGTTGTCGGTATCGCCGACGGGACCTAGTGTGCGAGAAGTCTTTGAATGAAGGAGCCGGTCTTTCCTGATGCTTGTCAACAGCGTGTCCCGAACCGATCACGCAGACCGCCGAACCGGTCCGCGGCGATGAGGCTCGAGATCGCCGTCACCGGTCCCGCCGGGGCGCGGGCCGCCGCCGCGCACGGCGCCGACCGGGTCGAACTGTGCAGTGCCCTGGAACTGGGCGGCCTCACGCCGTCGGCCGGGCTGGTCGAGTCGGTGCTCACCGCCGGGCTTCCGGTGCACGTGCTGATCCGTTGCCGCCCGGGCGATTTCGTCTTCTCCGAAGACGAGGTCGAGCTGATGACCCGGGACGTCGCCCGGCTGGTGGAGCAGGGCGTCTCCGGGGTCGTCGTGGGTGCGCTCACCCCCGACGGCGCCGTCGACAAGGCCGCCCTGTCGCGCTGGGTGAACGCGGCCGACGACCGGGTGGAGGTCACCTTCCACCGCGCCGTCGACCGCACCGCCAACCCCGCGGCGTCCGTGGTCTCGATCGCCTCCTCCGGCATCAGCCGGGTGCTCAGCTCCGGCGGCGCCGCCCGCGCCGGTGACGGCGCCGGGGAACTCACCCGGATGCGGCTGGCCGCACCCGAACTCGGCATCACGGCCGGTGGCGGTGTGCGGGTGGAAGACATCGGCCGGCTGACCGGGGCCGGGGTGGAGGGAATCCACCTGTCGGCCAAGCGCATCGTCACCGTCCCCGGGGAAACCGGTGTGCGGCTGGGTGTCTCGGACGACGGCGGGCACTGGGACACCGACCCCGAGCTGGTGGCCGCGGCCCGGGCCGAGCTGGACGCCGCCCTGCGGCCCACCGGCTGAGTCCCGGCTACCTGCTGAGGAACGAGGTCGTGCGCCCGCTGGTGGCGACGGCCGTGATCTGCCGTCCCGCCAGCGCCCCGGTGGCCTTCACCGCGACCGGCGTCATCGAGCCCTTGGCCGTGCCGTCGGCCAGGTTGCCGTAGGTGTTGGTGGTGCCCCAGCAGGCGGCCGTGCCGTCGGTGGCGACCGCGCAGCCGGTGGCCGAGTACGGGCCGCCCTCGACGTAGCCGGTGGTCACCCGGGTCACGGACTTGCCGGCCAGCGCGCCGGTGGTGTCGACCGCGACCGGGTACTGCCGGTTGTTCGTGGCGTCGTTACCGAGCGGGCCGTAGTTGTTGTAACCCCAGCAGTACGCCCTGCCGTCGGCGACGGCGCAGGTGGAGTAGCTGTGCGAGTCGATGTCGGTGACGGTCTTGCCGGCCAGGCCGTCGGCCGCCTGGTACACGGCCACCGGGAGCGAGCTGTTCGCCGTGGAGTTGTTGCCCAGCGCGCCGTAGGAGCCGTAGCCCCAGCAGTACGCCTTGCCGTCGGCGATCACGCAGTTCTGCACGAAGCCGGAGCTGAGCCGGGTGACGGTCTTGTCTTTCAGCACGCCCGCCGTGGACACCGCGACCGGCAGCGGGCTGTCGTTGGTGGTGCCGTTCCCGAGCTGGCCCCACAGGTTCTCGCCCCAGCAGTACACCTGGCCCTCGGCCAGCGCGCAGGTGTGGTTGCCCATGGTGCTGACCGACGTGACCGTCTTCCCGGCCAGCAGGCCGCTGGTCGAGACCGCCACCGGCACCCGGCTGTTCGTGGTGGTGCCGTTGCCGAGCTGGCCCTTGGCGTTGTTGCCCCAGCAGTAGGCGTTTCCGTCGGCGACGGCGCAGGTCTGGTGGATGCCCGCCTCGACGTCGGTCACGGTCCGGCCCGTCAGCAGGCCACCGACGAGCAGCGGGGTGGTGCTGGTCGTGGTGGTGCCGTCGCCCAGCTGACCGTCGGTGTTGCCGCCCCAGCAGTACAGCTTGCCGGTCGCCACGGCGCAGGTGGCGTACTCGCCGACCGAGATGTCGCTGATCGTGGCCGGGTCGAGCGTGGAGCCGGCCGGGCCGGCGGTGGAGGTGGAGACGGCGGTGGCCGTGGCGTGCGCGGTGGTGTCGGTGGCCCCGGTGAGCAGCTGCCCGTAGCCGTTGTAACCGGCTGTGGTGAGGTCACTTCCGGCCACACCGGTGGACGTCGGAGCCGGAGTCGCGGTGGCCGCGGGGGTCGGGGTGGTGGCCGCGACGGGGGTGGTGGGGGTGCCGGTCGCGGTGGTGGCCGGTTCGGTGGACGCTGGGACGTCGGTCGCCGGGGTCGCGGGAGTCGTGGACGTCGTCGCGGTGGGGGTGGTGGGGGCGATCGTGACCGGCGGGGTGACCGGGGCCTGCGTCGATCCGGTGGTCGGCGTGGTGGTGGGTGCGGTGGTCGGCTCGGTGGTCGCGGGGGCGGTGGTCACCGCGGGCGTGGGCGCGGCAGGGGTGGTGGCCGTGGTTGTGGCAGTGGTTGTGGCAGTGGGCGTGACGGTGGGTGTGGTCGGGCCGGCGGACGGGGTGATGACGACGGCCCGGGGCGTGACCGACACCGTGCCGGAACTGCTCCCGGTGCCGGCCGCGTTCACCGATGCCACCGAGACCCGGTACGTGGCACCGTTCTTCAGCCCGGACACGGTGGCGCCGGCCCGGTCGGTGCGCACCTGCACGGCACTGCCGCCGGAGACCGGGGCGTACGACAGCAGGTACCCGGTGACCGGCGAGCCGCCGGTGTCGGCCGGGGCGTTCCAGGAGGCGGTGAAGCTGCCGTCGCCCGGCTGGGCGGACAAGGCGGTGGGAGCGGCGGCCACGGTGTAGGGGGTGGCCGACACCGCGGCCGAGGCCGGGCCGGTGCCCGCCGAGTTCGTGGCCGCCACGGTGATCGCGTACGCGGTGCCGTTGACCAGCCCGGTCAGCGCGGCCGAGCGCCCGCTGACCGTGGTGGTGCGGGCCGTGCCCCCGGCCGGCGTGTAGGTGACGGTGTAGCCGGTGATCGCGCGCGCCGACGACGGCGCCGGCCAGGTGAGGTCGACGCGCCGGTCGCCCGGCGTCGCGCTCGGCCCGCCGACCTGCCCGGGGCGCTGTGCGGCGGACGCCTGGGCGATCGCCTCGCTGATCGCGTCGAACAGGTCCGACAGCCAGGAACTCGAGCGGTACCCCTGATCGGCCGTCGCGGCGGACGCGGACCCGGCCGACAGGAGGGTCGTTCCGGTGGCGAGCGTGACGACGAGGGCGGCAGCGGCAAGTGACCGTCGATAGCGCATGGGGTAGTGCTCCCGAACCTGAAGGTGCCCGGGCTGACCCCGGTTGAAGGTTTTACCTGAGAGTAGTCATTCCATAGCGCTACGTAATGAGACTGTCCGGGTGAAGCCCGCCGGTGGTGAGCACGGTGAGAGCATGACGCCATGAGCGACCGCAACCACCGCATCGCCGTTCTCGTGCTGGAGGGGGCCAAGCCGCTCGACGTCGGCATCCCCGCGCAGGTGTTCGCCAGCCGTCCGACGATGCCCTACGAGGTGCGGGTCTGCGGTGCCGCGCCGGGCCTGGTGACCGGCGGCGACGGGCTGTCGTACCACGTGGCCGAGGGGCTGGAGGCGCTGGAGCACGCCGACACCGTCTTCATCCCCGGCTACCGCGACCCGGCCACCACCGCGCCACCGGCGTCCGTCGTCGGTGCCCTGCTGGCCGCCCGCGAGCGCGGCACCCGGCTGGCCGCCATCAGCACCGGCGCGTTCACGCTGGCCGCGACCGGTCTGCTGGACGGGCGCCGGGCCACCACGCACTGGCACTACACCAGGGTGCTGGCGGAACGGCATCCACTGATCAAGGTGGACGAGAACGTGCTGTTCGTGGACGATGGCGAGGTGCTGACGTCGGCGGGTGCGGCGTCCGGCATCGACCTGTGCCTGCACCTGGTGCGCACCGATCACGGTGTGGCGCTGTCGAACGAGGTGGCCCGGCGGGTGGTGGCGGCGCCGTTCCGCAGTGGTGGCCAGGCGCAGTACCTGCCGTGCGTCGTCCCCGAACAGGTGGGCGAGCTGTTCGCCGGCACCCGGCAGTGGGCGCTGGAGCGCCTGGCCGGCCCCCTGACCCTCGACGACCTGGCACGTCACGCCGGGGTCTCGGTGCGCACCTTCTCCCGCCGGTTCACCGAGGCCACCGGCCACACCCCGATGCGCTGGGTGCTGCGTGCCCGCATCGACGCCGCCCGCGAGCTGCTGGAGCGCTCCGACCTGGGCGTCGAGGAGGTCGCCGCCCGGGTCGGGCTGGGCACGGGATCGAACCTGCGCCTGCACTTCCACCGGATCCTCGGCACCTCGCCCACCGAGTACCGGCACACGTTCTCCGCCTGAGCCGCCCTCCCGGACCGCCGCTCCCACGCGGGCGTTCGAGAGCGCGCACGGCCCGCCCGGCGGGTGAGGGCCCGTTCACCGCACGGATCGGCGTGCCCCGGCCGAACTCGCCCGCGCCCGGTCCCGGTCGTGCCAGCATCACCACACATGACCGTTCGCCTGCGCCGATCCGTTCTGCCGCTCGCCGCCCTGGTGTTCCTGCCGGCGGTCCCGGCCTGGGCCGCGCCCGTCTCGTCGTCCACCGTTGTGGTGCGGGGACAGTCGCTGACCTACACGGCCGCCGCGGGGCAGGCCAACCGGCTCACCGTGACCCTGGCCGCGACCGACTCGCAGTACGAGTACGTGTACACGCTGGACGACGTGCACCCGATCGCCGTGGAGGCGGGGCCCTGCACCCACCCGGTGGCGAAGGACCTCACCAGAGTCGTCTGCACGCTGGAGATCTCGGACGACACCGACCCGACCTTCGTGGGCAAGTTCTACCTCGGCGACCGGGACGACACCCTCCGGTTCGTCAACCCGTCCGGGCAGGGGTTCTACGCCAGCCAGTTCTGGCTGGGCGCGGGCGACGACCGGGCGGTCACCCGGCAGGACGACGACGGCCCGGACGGCACCTCGGTGTACGGCCAGGACGGTGACGACACGATCGAGACCGGCCAGGGCGGCGACCTCAGCTTCCTCTTCGGCGGCAACGGCGACGACACGATCCGGGTGCACGGCCCGGGTGACGCCGGCCCGGCGTCGGGCGGCAACGGTGACGACCGGCTGTACGCCTACGCCGGGGCGGTGACCTTCTCCGGCGACGCGGGCGACGACCTGATCGAGGGCGGGGACGGCGACGACCTGCTGCACGGGGGCAAGGGGAACGACCGGATCCGGGGACGTCGCGGCGCTGACCGGATCTACGGCAACAGCGGGAACGACGAACTGCACGGCGGCCTGGGCAAGGACCTGCTCTCCGGCGGCCCGGGCCGGGACGTCGTGGTCCAGCGCTGAAAAAGGCCGCCGGCCGGAGTCGTTCAGGGCCACAGGCGGTGCCGGCGCCAGCTCTCGCCGTCGCGCAGGTACTCCAGCCGCACGTGCTCGCGGTCGGTGTCGCCCTGCCAGAACTCCACCCGGCCGGCCCGCAGGGTGTACAGGGTCCAGGCCGGTTCCACGAGATCCGGCTGCTGTCGCACCCTTTCGCGGCTCTCCCGGACCGCCCGGGTCAGCTCACCGGTCTGGTCCAGCGGCCGGCTCTGCCGTCCGAGCAGCGCCTCGGCGCGTGAGACGGCGGGCCGGGCGAGGAAGTCGGCGGCGCTGTCGGCGGCCGGGGCGGGGCTCACCGGGCCGCGCACCCGCATCTGCCGGGCCTGCTCACGCCAGTGGAAGGTGAGGGCCGCCGCCGGGTGGGCCGCCAGGTCGTGCCCCTTCGGGCTGCCCGCGTGAACGGCGAACTGCCAGCCGTTCTCGTCCACGTTCTTCAGAATCAGCACGCGCGCCGAGGGATCGCCGTCGGTGCCGACCGTCGAGAGCGTCATGGCGTGCGGCTCCCGCACCCCGGCGCCGGCGGCCAGGTGCAGCCACTGCCCGAACAGGACCTCGGGCCGCTCCGGCGCCCGGTCCGGGTCGAACACCGGCAGGTCGCCCTGGAACACCGTGAGACCGCGCAGGAACTGCCTCATCTCCGTCATGCGGCGAGACCATAACCGATGGCCCGACCTGCCGGGGACCTGGCGGGATCCTTGCGGGGATTGGCAAAAGCGATGGCGAGATGTTTGCGCATACTGGCATTCAGGCCACTGTTGCTGACTGGAGCGATTCCAGAGAATGGCTTCCGGATCTGGACGCAGCAGGAGAGGAGTCGTCATGACCCGCATCGCCGTCAACGGGTTCGGCCGGATCGGCCGTAACACCCTGCGTGCTCTGCTGGAGCGCGACAGCAAGCTCGACGTGGTCGCGGTCAACGACCTGACCGCCCCGCAGACCCTGGCCCACCTGCTGAAGTACGACACCTCGCTGGGGCGCCTGAACCAGCCGGTCCGGCTCGACGACGGTCACCTGCTGGTGGCCGGCCGGCGGATCCGGGTGCTGGCCGAGCGCGACCCGGCCGACCTGCCCTGGGCCGAGCTCGACGTGGACGTGGTGCTGGAGTCGACCGGCCGCTTCACCCGGGCCGAGGCGGCCCGGGCGCACCTGACCGCCGGGGCGAAAAGGGTTCTGGTCAGCGCTCCTTCGGACGGTGCCGACGTGACCCTGGCCTACGGCGTGAACACCGCCGCCTACGACCCGGCGCGGCACCGCATCGTCTCCAGCGCGTCGTGCACCACCAACGCGCTGGCCCCGCTGGCGTCCGTGCTCGACGACCTGGCCGGCATCGAGCACGGTTTCATGACCACCGTGCACGCCTACACCCAGGAGCAGAACCTCCAGGACGGCCCGCACCGCGACCTGCGCCGGGCCCGGGCCGCCGGGGTGAACATCGTGCCCACCACCACCGGCGCCGCCAAGGCGATCGGCAAGGTGCTGCCCGGGCTCGACGGCCGGCTGTCCGGCGACTCGATCCGGGTGCCGGTGCCGGTCGGCTCGATCGTCGAGCTGAACACGGCCGTGCGGCAGGATGTCTCGCGTGAGGACGTGCTGGCCGCCTACCGCGCCGCGGCCGGCGGCCCGCTGAGGGGCGTGCTGGAGTACGCGGACGAGCCGCTGGTCTCCAGCGACATCACCGGCAATCCCGCCTCGGCCGTCTTCGACGCGGCCCTGACCCGGGTCGACGGGCGGCACGTCAAGGTCGTCGCCTGGTACGACAACGAGTGGGGCTTCTCGCACCGCGTGGTCGACACGCTGGAGCTGCTCACGGCCTGAGGCCGGTCCGGAACACGTGGGGACGACGGGGAGCTGTTGGCGCGGCGTCCCGTCGTCCCCACGGCACCACCGGATGCCCCGGCCACGTGGGCTACTCCTGCCCGCGCAGCTTCTGCTCGCGCTCGCGCAGGCTGTCTTCCCAGCGCCGCAGCGCCTCCTCGTGCTCCCGGTCGACGCGCTCGGTGTCGCGGCGCAGCTGCTCGTCGATCGCGGCGGCGGCCTGCCGGTGGTCGGCCGGTCGCTCGTACTCCGGGAAACCCGCGGTGCACGTGGAGCGCCAGGGCACCGAACCGCCCTGGTACGCCGAGGCCGGCGGGCGGCCGGCCACCAGCCAGGCGATCGGCCCGATGATCGGGAAGAACAGGATGAGCAGCAGCCACCAGCCCTTCTGGAGGTTGCGCACCAGCAGCGAGTCGGTCTGGATGCAGTCGATCAGGCAGAAGATGAGCAGGCCCAGCTCGACGACGACGGGCAGGAACCGGATCACGGGTCATCTCCTCGGGACGGGGCCCGGGAGCCGGGCCACGGCGGATGATCATAGCTTTCGCACAGCTGGGCGGGTTCCCGGTTCTCCCGTCGTTCACCCGGCCGGGGGCCGGTGATCGACGGTGGCCGACCGGGCGTGACGCCGGGCAACTGCGGTGCTGGGGCATCGCGTACGCACAGCACCGGGCGAGAGGTGGGGCGGGGCACAGCCATCACCTAGACTTGGCAGCCATGTCGCGGCAAGCGCTTTCCCGTCCAAAGTCCCCTGGTTCCGGCGAACTGGTCGACGGTGCGCACCCCGTGCGCTCGCTGGTCGGGCTCCTGGCGCGCCGTCCCGGGCGGATGTCGGTGGCGATCGGGAGCTTCGTGCTCAAGGAGATCCCGATGTGGATGCTCCCGGTGATCACCGCGGCGATCATCGACCAGGTCTCGCAGCACGGGTCGACCCGCACGGTGCTGGGCTGGCTCGGCCTGGCCGTGCTCCTGCTCGCCCAGAACTACCCGAACCACCTCGTGTACACCCGCAATTTCATGATCGTGGTGCGGGACACCGGCGCCGAGCTGCGCAACGTGCTGGCGGCCCGGCTCCAGGTGCTGTCGATCGGGTTCCACGCCCGCTCCACCTCGGCCGTGGTGCAGAACAAGGTGGTGCGCGACGTCGAGAACATCGAGCTGATGCTCCAGCAGGTCACGCATCCGCTGCTGTCGGCCACGATGGTGGTGACGGGCGCGGCCGTGATGACCGGGATCATGGTGCCGCAGTTCCTGCCGGTGTACCTGCTCACCGTGCCGCTGGCCCTGCTGATCCGGCAGACCGTGGCCCGCCGTTCCCGGGCCCGCAACGAGCAGTTCCGGCGCGAGATGGAGGGCCTGTCGGCCCGGGTCGGCGAGATGGCCTCGCTGATCCCGGTGACCCGGGCCCACGGGCTGGAACGCACCGCCCAGGACCGGGTGGCGTTCGGTGTCGACCGGGTGCGCCGCGAGGCGCTGCGGCTCGACATGCTGAACGGGCACACCGCCTCGATGTCGTGGGTCACCATGCAGCTGCTCGGCGTGGTCTGCCTGGCGCTGGCCGCGGTGTTCTCCCTGACCGGCACCCTGGCGATCGGCCCGGGCGACGTGGTGCTGCTGTCCACCTACTTCACCCTGCTCACCCAGGGGCTGATCCAGCTGCTCGGCCTGCTGCCGGTGGCGGCGCGGGGCGTGGAGTCGGTGCGCTCGATCGCCGAGGTGCTCGCCGAACCCGACCTGGAGCAGAACGAGGGCCGTCGCCCGGTGCACTCGGTGACGGGAAAGCTCACGCTGCAAGAGGTCTCGCACCGGCACCCGGGCGCGGTGGTGGACTCGCTGCACGGCATCGACCTGGACGTCCGGCCGGGGGAGACGGTCGCGTTCGTCGGGCCCTCCGGCGCCGGCAAGTCCACGGTGCTGAACCTGGTGCTCGGCTTCATCCGCCCCACCAGCGGCCGCATCCTGCTCGACGGCTCCGACATGCAGGAGCTCGACCTGCGCACGGTGCGGCGGTTCGTGTCGGTGGTGCCGCAGGAGCCGGTGCTGTTCGAGGGCAGCATCCGCGACAACGTCACCTACGGCCTCGACGACGTGCCGGACGAGCAGGTGCGCCAGGCCCTGCGCGACGCCCAGGCCCTCGACATCGTCGAGAACCAGCCGCAGGGCTGGGACACCGTGGTGGGTGAGCGCGGCGCCCGGCTGTCCGGAGGTCAGCGCCAGCGCATCGCGATCGCCCGCGCGCTCATCCGCAACCCCCGCATCCTGCTGCTCGACGAGGCCACCAGCGCCCTCGACCCGGAGTCGGAATCGCAGGTGAAGCAGGCCCTCTCGCAGTTGATGGGCGGCTGCACCACGCTGGTGGTGGCGCACCGCCTCTCGACCATCCGGCAGGCCGACCGGATCGTGGTGCTGGAGAACGGCCGGATCACCGAGATCGGGCGGCACGACGAGCTGCTCGCCCACGGCGGCCGCTACGCCGCGCTGCACGCGGCCCAGGCGGGCTGAGCGGTGCCGGGGGACAGGGCGGTGCTGAGCAACGCGGAGGTGCCGGTGGACGACGGGGTGCCGGTGGACGACGTGGTGCGGGTCTTCGGGCAGGAGACCCGGGCGATGGCGGCGGCGCTCGCGGCCCTGCCGGTGAGGGGCTGGGACGCCCCCACGCGGTGCGATCCGTGGACCGTGCGGGAGCTGGTGGGCCACGTGGTGACGGTGATCGGGCGGGTTCCCGGCATGGTCGCGGCCCCGGGCGCCGTGACCGCGGACACCACGGCCGTCACCTACTACCGTGCTGACGAGCGGTTCAGTCCCCGGGCCAACCAGGAACGGGTACGGACGGCGTCGGCCCGGGCGAGCGTGCCCGGAGCTGGAAACGGTGAGCTGGAAAGGGTTTCCGCTGAGGTGGTGCGGGCCTGCGCCGCACAGCCGGCCGGCCGGGTGGTGCTCACCCGGCACGGTGACGCGATGCTGCTGAGCGAGTTCATGGTCACCCGGGTGTTCGAGGTGGCGGTGCACGGTCTCGACGTCGCCGACGCCGTGGGCCGCCCGGCCTGGCTCACCGGCGCGGCGTCCGGGGTGGTGCTCGGGCTGCTCTTCGACGACCCGGCCGCGGCGGTGGCCCTGGGGTGGGCGCCGGACGAGCTGGTGCGGCGGGCCACCGGCCGGGCCCCACTCACCCGGGCCGGGCGGGAGCACCTGGCCGGGTGCGGTCTGCGAGGGCTGGCGCTGGGATGAATGACGGACGACGGTGAGGTGGATCGGGCTCCTCGTCGTCCATCATTTTTCAGGCACTGCCCGGAACAGCTCGGTGGGCGCGTTCTGCTGAGAGGCCGCCCACGAGGCCAGCATCTTCAGCCCGTCGGCGGCCGGGGTGCCGACCGCGGCGGTGTACACGTTCAGGCGCAGGCCCGGGTCGGAGGCGAGCTCCATCGACTCGAAGTCCAGGTCGAGCTGGCCGACGACCGGGTGCCGCAGGCGCTTCGTGCCGCTGTGGTGGAACATCACGTCCTGCGAGGCCCAGCGCTGCCGGAACAGCTCGGACTGCGTGGACAGCTCGCCGATCAGCTCGATCAGCGCCTTGTCGGTGGGGTGCCGCCCGGCCTCCAGGCGCAGCATGGCCGCGGAGTCCCGGGAGATCCGCTCGTAGTCGACGAAGAACACCGGGGCGGCCGGGTCGAGGTAGACGAACCGGGCGGTGTTGGCCGGGCGGCGCGGGTCGGCCAGCACCGGTGAGTACAGCGCGCGGGCCATGGCGTTCATCGCCAGGATGTCGTGGCGGCCGTTGCGGATCCAGGCCGGGGTGTCGGGCATCGCGTCGAGCACCTGCTGGATCTTGGGCCGCACGGTGAGGGGCGCGGTGGTGCGCCGGGGGCGGCCGGACGGCGTGCTCTCGCGGGCGAGCGAGAACAGGTGCACCCGTTCGGCCTCGTCCAGCCGCAGCGCGCCGGCCAGGCCCTCCAGCACGCTCTCGGAGGCACCGGACAGGTTGCCGCGCTCCATCCGCACGTAGTAGTCCACCGACACCCCGGCCAGCATCGCGACCTCCTCGCGCCGCAGCCCCTTGACCCGGCGGTTGCCGCCGTAGGCGGGCAGGCCGGCCTGGTCCGGGGTGATCCGGGCGCGCCGGGAGGAGAGGAACTCGCGGATCTGCGTGCGGAGGTCGGTGGAACCCATGCCCCCACGGTAGACAGGCCGGGCGGCACGAGACAGGTAATGCCGTTACCGGCTACGGCAGGATCTCCTCGCCCGGCGACCGCGGCCGTTCACTGGACGGTATGCACGCCACTGCCCCCACGGTCACGCACCGGACCCCGACGCCCACGGCCCGCCCCCGCGCGGTCCTGGCCGTCATCCTGGTCGCGTACTTCATGATCCTCATGGACAACTCGGTGATCTTCACCGGGCTGCCCAGCATCCAGGCCGGGCTGGACCTGTCCCCGGCGTCGCTGTCCTGGGTGCAGGACGCCTACACCCTGGTCTTCGGTGGCCTGCTCCTGCTCGGGGCCCGGGCCGGCGACCTGCTCGGCCGGGTGCGCCTGTTCGTGGCCGGCCTGGCCCTGTTCGGCCTGGCGTCGCTGGCCATCGGCCTGGCCCAGGCCGGCTGGTGGATGGTCGCCGGCCGCGCCGTGCAGGGGGTGGGCGCGGCCGTGGTCGCCCCGACCTCGCTGGCCCTGATCACCGCCTCCTTCGAGGGGGAGGCCCGGCGCCGGGCGGTCGCGGCCTACGCGGCCACCGCCGGGATCGGGGCCAGCCTCGGCATGGTGCTCGGCGGCGCCCTCACCGAGTTCGTCTCCTGGCGGGCGGCGTTCCTGGTGAACGTCCCGATCGCCGTCGCGATGATCGTCGCCTCCCGTCGGGTGCTCGCCGAGACACCGCGCACCCAGGGCCGTTTCGACCTGATCGGCGCGGTCTGCGCCACCGCCGGGTTCGGCTCCCTGGTGCTCGGCCTGCTGGAGTCGCCGGGCCACGGCTGGGGGTCGCCGCGGGTGCTCGGCCCGCTCGGGCTCGGGGTGCTGCTGCTGGTCGCGCTGGTGCTGCACGAGAGCCGGGCCGCGCAGCCGATCATGCCGCTGCGCCTGTTCCGCAGCCGGGAGCGCAGCGGCGCCTACGCGGTGCGGGTGCTCTACCTCGGTGGGATGATCGGGTTCTTCTACTTCACCACCCAGTTCCTCCAGCACGTCTACGGTTTCACCGCGCTGGAGGCGGGTCTGGGCTTCCTGCCGATGACGCTGGTCAACTTCGCGGTGGCGATGGCGCTGCCGCGGATCTCGCGCCGGGTGCCCGGCGGTGTGCTGCTGCCGGCCGGCACCGCCCTGACCCTGGCCGGCCTGTTCTGGCTGGCCCAGGCCGGGGCCGACGCCTCCTACCTGCCGGCGGTGGGCCTGCCGATGGCCATCGTCGGGTTCGGTCAGGGGCTGGTGTTCGCACCCCTGACCAGCGCCGGCATCGCCGGGGTGGAGCAGGCCGACGCGGGTGCCGCCTCCGGCCTGCTGAACACCGCCCACCAGCTCGGGATGGCGCTCGGGCTGGCGGTTCTGGTGGCCGTGTCGGCCGGGGCGCCCACGGTGGCCCGGCAGTTCCACCAGGCCCTCACCGGTGCCGCGGTGCTGGTGGCGCTGGCTCTGGTGGTGTTGCCGGCGACGAACCGCCGCGGCCGGGTGTAGGCGGAGACCGGATCCGGCCTGGCCCGGCATCCCGGTGCGGAGCCGGCCGGTCACGGTGCGGGACCGGCCGGGCGGACGGTGCGCGGTCCGGATGCCCTGCGGCCCGTGTGCTGAAATGATGGGGCGACGGCGGTTTTTCACGGCCCGTCGTCGTCCACTCGCGGATGGTCATGACACGCGTCACGGATGCTTGACCGGGAGTGACCGAATACCGCCTGGCAGCAGGGGAGATCGGCGTCACCATGTGACCGGCCTGTGAGTTCGCCGTACAGATACTGAGGTTCAGGTCCGGTTCAGGCTGCGTCACCCATGATGTGGCTGTGGTGCCGAGTTGTGCTTACCCGGATGACCGATCGTGAACCGTGACCGAGCCCCCCGAGGGGGGCGCCGGGAGTCGCGGCAGGAACGGCAGTTCCGTAGCGAGAACCCCCAGGACGACCGCCCGGTGCGGCATGCCCGCGGCGCGGGCCACGGACGTCCCTGGCTGAAGATCATCGGCGGGACCGCCGTGCTGGTGCTGGCCGCGACCGGTGGTGGCGGCTACTTCGTGTACAGCCGCCTGAACGCCAACATCGCGTCGTCGGCCCTGTACAGCGGCACCACCGGTGACGCGGGTGTGCAGAAGGCCGACGCGCAGGGCCGTTACCCGGTCAACGTGCTGGTGATCGGCACCGACTCGCGCTCGTCCGAGGAGAACTGCAAGCTCGGCGGTGCCTGCGGCGACACCGGGTCGAACGCGGACGTCGAGCTGCTGGTGCACCTGTCGGCCGACCGCAGCAACATCACCGCGATGAGCATCCCGCGCGACACGATCACCGACCTGCCCGGCTGCGAGAACGCCGAGACCGGCCAGTCGGTGGCCGAGCGCACCGGGCAGATCAACGGCGCCCTGGCCTACGGGCCGGGTTGCTCGGTGGCGGCCGTGCACCAGCTGACCGGCGTGACCATCGACCACTTCGTGATGGTCGACTTCTCCGGCGTGATCGCGATGTCCGACGCCACCGGCGGTGTGCAGGTGTGCGTGAGCGCCGACGTGTACGACACCTACTCGCACCTGAAGCTGTCGAAGGGCAAGCACACGCTGAAGGGTGAGGGGGCGCTCCAGTTCGTGCGCACCCGGCACGGTTTCGGTGACGGCAGCGACCTCGGCCGCACCTACGGCCAGCACGCCTTCCTGTCCGGCGCGATCCAGTCGATCAAGGACAAGGGCACGCTGCTCAACCCGACCAAGCTGTACGGGGTGGCCGACGCCGCGACCAAGGCGCTGACCGTGGACGACGGCCTGAACAGCATCTCGAAGCTGGCCGACCTGGCCACCGAGATGAACAAGGTGGACACCGACCGGATCACCTTCACCACCATGCAGACGGCGGCCGACCCGGACAACGCCAACCGGGTGATCCCGGCCGAGGCGGCGGAGAAGCTGTTCGCCACCATCGCCGCCGACCAGTCCCTGACCGACGGTGACGGGGACGACACCAGCACCGCCACCGCGACGTCGAGCGCGGCGGCCACCACGGCCGCCGTGGACGCCACCTCCACCGAGTCGGTCAGCCGGGCGTTCGCCGTGCAGGTGAGCAACCGCAGCGCCGTCGACGGCCGCGCCACCCAGATGACCACCGCGCTCCAGGATCTCGGCTACACCAAGGCGGTCACCGACTCGTCGTCCGGCAGCACCCAGGCCAGCACGCAGATCCTGTACAAGGGCAAGGCGCAGCTGGAGAAGGCGCAGCAGCTGGCCGCCGACCTCAACGTGCCGTCGTCGCTGATCGACAGCAGCACCGAGGTGGACGGGGTGACGCTGGTGCTCGGCAAGGACTGGACCACCGGCGACACCTACCCCAAGACCACCAAGAAGTCGCGTAAGGCGGCCCTGGCCGACTCGCACGCGTCCAACGCGAAGAAGTCCAGCTGCGTGCCGGTGAGCACCTACAACACGGTCACCTACAAGGGCGTCTCGATGACCCCGACCGAGGCCTACGCGGCCGCCACCACGGTGAAGGATTCGGACGATTAGGGTGGCGTCCTCGTCACCGGACCGACCGAAGGACGCACCATCGACGCCGCACCCCGCCCGCATCGCCTGAACCTCCGCACCGGGTGGGGTGATCGGTGATGTTCTTCCCGCCCGACCTGGGGCCGGAGGCCCTCGTGCTCCTGCTGCTGGCCGCCTTCGCGGCCGGCTGGGTCGACGCCGTGGTCGGCGGTGGCGGCCTGCTCCAGCTGCCGGCCCTGCTCCTGGTGCCGGGCCTGAGCCCGGTGCAGGTGCTGGCCACCAACAAGCTGGGCTCGATCTTCGGCACCGCGACCAGCTCGATCACCTACTACCGCAGGGCGAAACCGGATCTGCGCACCGCCCTGCCGATGGCCGCGGTGGCCCTGGTGGGCAGCTTCGCCGGGGCCTCGATCGCGTCGGCGCTGCCGGTCGCGGTGTTCAAGCCGGTGATCGTGGTGGCGCTGCTGGTGGTGGCCGGCCTGACCCTGGCGAAACCCGCGCTGGGGCAGAGCACGGCACTGCGCTACGCCGGGCGCGCGCACTACCGGGCGGCCGTGGCGATCGGGCTGGCCGTCGGCGTGTACGACGGTGTGCTCGGGCCGGGCACCGGCACGTTCCTGGTGATGGCCATGGTCGGCATCGTCGGCTACGACTTCCTCCAGGCCAGTGCCAAGGCCAAGATCGTCAACTTCGCCACCAACCTGGGCGCGCTGCTGTTCTTCGTGCCGACCGGGTCGGTGGTGTGGGGGCTGGGCGTGCTGCTCGGAGTGGCCAACCTGAGCGGTGGCTACCTGGGCGCCCGGATGGCGGTCTCCAGCGGCACCCGGTTCATCCGCACGGTTTTCCTGGTCGTGGTGCTCGCTCTGATCGTCAAGGTGAGTCACGACGTCTGGGTGGAGAACTGGGGCTGACACGCCGCACCGACCGCACGCACGGCGGGCCGGGACCTTCCGGTCCCCCCCCCCCCCCCCCCGCCGGCGG